>NZ_SPNG01000017.1:0-93202 GCF_004563845.1 Rhodococcus sp. 1R11
GCAGGTACTCGCCGATGTTCAGGAGCCACAGCACCGTGAGAGCGACGACGTTCTCGCGCAGCACGAGGCTGGCCACGGTTGCGGCGCTGACGAGCGCGTCGGTTCCTGCCGTCCTGTTGCCGGCCAGCGAGCGCACGGCTCCCTTGAGAAACGGGTAGCCGGTGAAGATCGTTGCGCCGGTGGCAACGAGACGACTGGTGGGACCGAGGATGGGCGGCCGACGGAACGCGTAGCGGCGAAGACCGAGAAGGACCAGTGCCGCGCCGCCGATGGTCATCCGCAGCACGTCGCCGCTTGTGACGTCAGCTGAGCGCGGACTACGGACCGGTACCAGGGCCCAATTCGTCGACCGCCCGGCATTCACTGCGTCGAAGAGTTCGGCCCTGTCGATTCGTGTGCGGGAGTACCAGATGACGACCGACGCCGTCCGCGGGTACGCATGAACGGCGCGCACTCCGCGGATCTTGTCCACGTGGTCCTCGACCGCAACGGCACGGCCCGGGCTCGAGCGGAGCCAGTCGACGCGAAGCCGCATGCGGCCGGCGGCATCGGAGAGGATCTCGATGCCATCCGCGCGGTCGGGAGCCGCATCGAGTGCGGGTTCGACGAGCATCGTCATAGTCGACCGACTGCCGTGATCAGTGCGAGTGGCCGGGGCCGACTTCGGTGGCCGAGGGTGGAGGCACTTCTTCGCCGAGTCGGTCGCGCGCCTCCGCAACGACGTCCGACACTGCCAACCGTGCGGATTCGGCGTGGATTTCGGCTTTCCGGGCAGCGCGGAGACCGATTTCGGTTGCCGATACCGCCGCCTTGCGAACGGGAGCCTTCTCGTACAGCTTCTTGGCTCCGTTGTAGGCGGCGACGCCGACTGCGCCTGTCACGACCGTCGATACTGCCTTCGCGACGATGATCGGAAACGCCATGTTGTAGCTCCTCGAATTCGAACCGATACCCACTTATTGGGAATCGTATTCGTTTCCAGTGATCATGGCGACTCGCGGGGTCCCAGGGCGCAGGGCCACCCATACGTCGATCGGGCCCGGGTGAGGTTGGGCGAGCCAGTCGCAGGCACGTCGATCGAGGTGCACATACCCCAATGTCACCACCAGTGTTCCATCGCTGTCGCGATATGCGCCCGTCGCGCTACGAAGATCCGACTCGCTCTGCTCTACGGATTCCAGGACGGCATTCCTGGTCCAGGTACTCCCGGCCGGACCAGGAATGCGCAGTGCGGGTTCCCCAGGAAATTCGGGCCTGTCGATGCCATCGATCACGTCGGCTTCGATGGCTCCATCGAGCAACGTGCCGCTCAGCGACACCCACCCACCCGATGGCATGACGGGGCTGCGTACAGACACCGGGACGGTCGCTGCGCTTTCGGCCGCTGCCCGCTCGTCGGGGGCATTGGGCGTGAAGCGAATCGATCCGTCACGGACGATCAGTGCGCCGATTCCTACGATCGAATCGCCTGATTCGACAACGAACGAACCGATGTCAGATGTCATCGGTTCGCCTGGTGGATCGAAAAGCTCTGGTCACATAAGGCAGGTTGATCGTTGTGGACCCATGCAGCCCTATCTCGTCGAACAAGGTGGCGAGATTCTGATCTATGCCGTTGCGCTCGTCGGCCGTCGCGGTGATGTAGAAGCTGCGCGATCGAACCAGGTCGGTCAACAGCGACCGGTTCACCGTGCGAGACCACGCCCATTCTCGCTCTTCGAGATGATCGAAGGGCTCGGCTATCGGCGGCGGACCGTCGTCGAACATGGCCATCGCTCCGCCACGTGAGACCACGGAGTTGAGGCGTCGAACCCAGGCCTGCGACTCGTCGCGAATGTTCCAGATCAAACCCAGCACACCGCCAGGACGCAGGACCCGTCCGATCTCGCGTGACGCGGCCACTGGATCGACCCAGTGCCAGGCCTGTCCGAGCAGCACTCCATCGAGACTCTCGTCGTCTATTGGGAGGGACTCGGCAGTACCGACCGTGGTCGGGACACCCGGTACCGCGATCCGCAGGGCGTCGAGCATGGCGCTATCAGGGTCGACGGCAATGGCGTCGCAACCAGCGCCAACGATGCTGCGGGTGAGCTTGCCCGTGCCGGCACCGACGTCGGCGACTCGTGGACGACGATCGGACGCCAGAGTGGGCTCCAACATCCACGCGACTGCGTCCGACGGGTATTCGGGACGAGCAGATTCGTACACCTCGGCGGCGGTCCCGAACGACGTCGAGCTGTTATCTCGGCTAACCATAAGGTCACGTTACCCGTCCGGTTCGAGCTCGAGTTCGTAGTAAAGAGCCTTCGGTCCCTCACCGCGTCCTTCATGGCAGTCGAAGCCGCGCTTCTCGTACACATGGCGCGCTGCCTCGTCGTCTTCCGAGGTGTTGAGGTCCATATAGGTCGCACCCCTGCCGCGGGCATGGTTGATGATGTCGTCGAGAAAGGTTGTGCCGTAGCCCTTCCCGCGATGGACTGGCTGAATGTAGAACTCTGCGAGATAGGCCTCGATGTCGGCGGTCCACGTTCCGGTCCGGAATCGAAGAACTGCAACACCGATCGCGGGAGTCCCGAATGTCAAGACGCTTGTGTCACCGGATGTGACCAGCCTGTTCAAATGGGCTGCAAGCCATTGGGGCTCGGGTGCCGGGTCGTCGTACTCGCGATTGAAATCGACCAACAGGGTTGCGGCCTCGACAAATTCGACGGGATCCTGAGCGGTACGTGTACCGCTGACCGATGTCATCGCCTTCTCCCCTGTCAGTGATCCGGTTGAACGAGATTCTTGGCGTCGAGCAGTCCGAGGCCGGGATGCATCTCTCGCAGCGCTTTGATGGCGTAGACAGTTCTGCCGCGTTCTTCCACTACCGCTGCGACATCCTCGGCGGGTACGGATTCGGGACCGATCTTGTTGGGTACCGGCCGGTGCCGACCGCCTTGGTACCAGAGCGCTGGGGCGGCTACTGCCAGCACCACCAGCTTCGACCAGTTCCAGACAGAAGGATCGGACACGAGGTCGCTGATCGTCAGGAACGCGAGCGCGGCCAGCAAGATGACAAGCGCGTATCGGGTCCAGGGGCGTTCTCGGGCCTTCATGCCTTCATGCTGTCACCGCACCCCGATTGGGGCAACGGTTCAACGACGCAATTCGCTATCGAGCTGTGCTAATAGTTTGCCGAACGTGGTGCGCCCTGCGACCGGTGGTGGAAACCGTCCAAGGACCGACCGGAATGTTGCATCGGCTTGTGTGTGGATCCATTCGATCTGTTCTACAACAGCTTTGGAGTCCGTCAGCACCAGATGCACGGCAGAACCGAGAATGTGCTTGACCTGATGGGGGCTGTACAGCGGATGGACAAAGGCGGCACCGGCGGCGTGCATTGCGGACAGTGCGGCGTCCGTGGCCGCAGATGCCGGCACCTCGCGGGCAGCTTTGTGCGCTGCCCAGGCGAGTTGGCGGAGTGCTGCCGTGCGTTGGCCGGTCTCGGCAAACGTCTCAGCCCCGTCGATCGCCGCGCGAGGACGGAGATCGTTCGGGTGCGAGGCCTCGAAAATCGGCAAGGCACGACGGGCGCAGGTAGCTGCGAACGCCGCCACGTGCCGAATGTCGTCGATACTCAGGTCAACCTCAGCGGATTCGCCCACCTCAGAATCGCCTCAACCTTCGTACACCTCTGTGGTGATGCAGAAGGGGTGGCCGGCGGGGTCGAGGAGAACTCGCCACCGCGGGTCCGGTTGATCCGCTGCTTCTGTCGCCCCACATTCGACTGCATAAGCGACGGATTCGTCGAGGTTCACTCCCGCATCGAGATCGAAGTGCACGATGGACGCCGACGGCCATGTGGGCGGGATGTAGTTCGCCACCTTTTGCGCGTCGATGTTCAGACCCGAGTCCGTGCGAATCCCCGAGCTCGACGTGTTCTCCCACAACAGTTCTCCGCCGAGTAGCGCGAGGTAGAAGCGAGCGAGCTCCCGCGGCCCGGAGCAGTCGATGGATATTCCTGCTACGTCGAGGTATGGGCGCGGCATGTCACGAGAATACGGTGGCTCCCAGCGTGACGACGACAATCACGAAGATGGCCAGGAGTAGCCAGCCCTCCCAGGTGTGCGGGCTGATTCCCCAGCCGTACCGTTTCGGGCCGAACCACGTTCGGGGTGGATTGAAAGCCATAGCGCCGTCCTGAATGTTCGGAGTCGCGTCCACCCTACGAAATGATCAGGTTATTCGCAATGGTAATGACCTGGTCATCGGTGGTGCGCTGAGTGTCCATAATTTGGCTCGAGAATCGGGAAAGCGCGTCGGCCTAGTAATAGTGGACACTGAGCGCACCTTCCGAGAAGATCCAGCCGGGAAGTCAGCTGTACAACCGCGCTGTTGCCGCTGCTCGTTGAGCCAGTTCGTCGCGAATTATGTTCGGCTGCAGCACTGTTACTGCAGGTCCGCAGTGCCACAACGCGCCCACAGCGTGATTGTGGCCGGAGAACTCGATGACTGCGAGGCGTCGTCCGTCGTCCTGAACCTGGTCGCTGATCACTCGAACGACGTTCTTGGTCAACGAGATCCATACCGATTCTTCGACGAGGCAGGTGATTTCGATATGGGCCAAACTTGCGCGAAATGATCTCCAGTGTGCGGTGAAGGCCTCTTCCAGATCCACCGCGGCGCTGCGATGGGCAGGCTCGTCGAGGACGGTCAGGGTATCTATGCGGGATACTCGATAGACACGTTCGGTGCCGTCTCGGGCGGCGAGCAGGTACCAATGATCGCCGGCATAAACGAGCCCGACAGGGTCGAGGGTGCGATCGGACAACTCACCGCCGCGGTTGCGATACGACACCCGTATACGTAGACCGTCGATGACGACTCGTTGCAATTCCGGTAGATGGACCTCGGACTCATGGGGATACGCGAAACCGTCGGGTCGTACCAGGATTCGTTGTGACGCAGTGCTTGCCGCCGCTCGGTGGGCGTCGGGTATTGCGGCGATCACCTTGCGCATTGCGCTCGCGAACGCCGGCGTGGCGACGCGTCCCGCGCCGGAAGCGAGCAATGCCGTCGCCTCGGCGGACGTCAGACCGGTCAGCTCGGTGCGATAGCCCTGCAACAGACTGATTCCACCGCCGCGACCGCGATCGGTGTAGACCGGAATGCCCGCCGAGGACAAGGCTTCGATGTCACGCAATACGGTGCGCGTGGACACTTCGAGCTGGGCGGCGATGTCGGCAGCGTTCAGTCTGCCCCGATGTTGGAGCAGCATGACGATGGACAACAACCGGTCTGCGCGCACCCGAAAAGTCTCTCATCGAAACATGACAGAAGATGTCATGTTCACCCGATCTACTTCTACCCAGCAGACCACACCCGGTGGCCGCGAAACGGAAGGATCGACAATGAACACCATCGAGACCACGCAGCAGACGGATCCGCGCGAGGTGTACTTCACGTCCGCCGCATGGGTGAGCGGTCTGATCGGTGCGGTGCGCGCCGACCAACTGGACCTTCCCACTCCGTGCGACGAGTTCGACGTCCGGACGCTGGCCGGTCACCTCGTGGCCACGGTCCGAAGGCTGATTGCGATCGCCGAACTCGGGAGTCCGGACTTTGTGTCGCCCTTGTGCTCCGATCATGATGCCGCGTCCTTCGACACGTCGGTGATGCAAGCCCGTGCCGCGTGGGCCGAAGATGCATTGCTCGACGCCCCGGTCGCGGTCCCGTGGGGTGAAGTCCCAGGGCGATCGGCTGTGTGGGGATATGCGCGGGAGTTACTGGTGCACGGATGGGATCTTGCCGTTGCGACAGGACAACCGGCCCAAGCCGACCCGGCGCTCGTCGATCCGGTTGCCGTGGAACTTCGAGCACTGCTGCCGGCGGAGAGTCGGGTTCCAGGAGTCCCCTTCGGACCCATCGTGGAACCCCGTTCCGAGGCAGGGCCGCTGGAACGCCTGGCGAACTTCGCGGGCCGGTCGTCGGACGGTTGGGTGTAGTGCGACGCCCTTGACCTCGAGTGCACTCGAGGTTGCAGGGTGGTCTCATGCAGATGACCTTCGACGAGTTGCCCCAACTCATGACCCTGATGGGCGGCGACGAAAAGCACGGTGCGAGCGCCACATCCACGCTGGACGTGCTGTGGGTGCTGTACTCCGACGTTCTTCGTCTCGACGCGGCGAAGCCTGATGATCCCGATCGCGACAGGTTCTATCTCTCCAAGGGGCACGGCCCGATGGCGTACTACGCAGTGCTCGCTGCACGGGGCTTTCTGACGCCGAACGAGCTCGCGTCGTTCGGCAGCTACCACTCACCGTTGGGCAATCATCCAGACCGCACGCTGATTACCGGGGTCGACATCGGATCGGGGTCGCTCGGTCATGGTCTAGCGCTGGCAGCCGGAACTGCTGTGGCGCTTCAGATTCAGCGAAGCAAGGCTCAGGTGTTCGTACTGATCGGTGACGCCGAGCTCGACGAGGGCAGCAACATGGAAGCTATCCAATTCGCCGGCCGATCGCAGCTGGGCAACCTGACCACCGTGGTGATCGACAACGATTCGGCTGGTCTGGGTTGGCCCGGCGGCATCGCGTCGCGCTTCGCCGTCGAGGGGTGGTCCACCTCCGACGTCGACGGTCGAGACCACAGTGCGCTCCGGCAGGCGTTTCGCATCGACCACGGCGACCGACCGCATGTGCTGATCGCCCACGTGGAGAAGAAGGAGAACTAAAATGACGTCGACGATGAACAGGACCGCGGATCAACGCGAGTCCTTCTACCGGCTGGTGCCGGAGCTGTTGGCCCAGGACGAGCGAATCGTTTTGGTACTGGCCGAGATCGGCGTGGCCTATCTCGAACCGCATCTGACGTCCGATATTCGGTCGCGTGTGGTCAACGTGGGTATTCGAGAGCAGACGATGATCGGTGTCGCGGGAGGAATGGCGCTCGCGGGTCTCCGCCCGATCGTGCATACCTTTCCGCCGTTCCTGATAGAAAGGCCCTTCGAGCAGGTGAAACTCGATCTGGGACATCAGGATGTCGGCGCGATCCTGGTCAGCTCGGGAGGCTCTTACGGGTGGCCACAAGGCGGTGAGACGCACTTCGGCCAACGCGATGTCGCGCTACTGGACACCCTGGACGGGTGGACGGTGCACGTGCCAGGGCACGTCGACGAGGTCGAATGGATGCTGCGCGGTGCGGCTGTATCCGACGATCGCGTCTACATCAGGCTCGACGGCGTCTCGAACGATCACTCGTACGGTCGCCCCGGAGGTTCGATGACCGTTCTGCAACATGGTAATTCCGGCACTGTGATCTCGGTCGGTCCTATGACGGACCGGGTCCTGGCCGCAGCCAGTGGGCGTGACGTGACCGTGCTGCACGCGTCGACGATCAGGCCCTTCGACGGTACGACTCTCCGAGAAACGCTGACTGCGCCGGACATCATGATTGTCGAGCCCTATCTCGCGGGAACCTCTGTGTCGCAGATCGATCGAGCGGTGGCGGAC
Organism: Rhodococcus sp. 1R11; assembly: GCF_004563845.1. Taxonomy (NCBI): domain Bacteria; kingdom Bacillati; phylum Actinomycetota; class Actinomycetes; order Mycobacteriales; family Nocardiaceae; genus Rhodococcus; species Rhodococcus sp. 1R11. The sequence continues at coordinate 7,494 of NZ_SPNG01000017.1, forward strand.
ATACGGCATCGAGTGCTGGGCATCGGTGTGGAGCCTGGCGAGCGTAGGAAGTACGGAACGGTGGCCCAACACGACCGAGCCAATGGCCTCGACATCGAAGGACTGTCCCGATCGATGGACGACTTCTTCGAGTGATCAGTGTTGGCGTCGTTCGTACCTGGCCTTGGCGACGCTGTGAGCAGATTCGAGGAGTTCCCCGATCTGCGACTCGGTCTGCGAAGACGGGTTGACCACCGACAACCAGCCCGCAGTGCCGTACTGAGGATGGGCGGAAAGGGTGTCGTCGGTATCGGCCTGGGGTGCGTGGGCTGCTTCGCGTGGGGGCACTCCCAGTAGCCGTTCGAACTCCTGCTTTCCGGCAATGACATTGACACGGAACGCGTCGGGCCGGTCCAGCCGGGACAACTCGTCACCCGGATAGTTCTTCGCCACGATGGTTGCGAACGGCTGGGTGGACGTCGGAACAGTCCCGTCCGGCGAGTAGTAGAAGAACACATCACCCCATGCGAGTTCCGGAGTCCCATCACCCTCCCGAGGCCGCTGCGCCAACGTGCCGTCGAAGCTGCCGACCAGATTCACGATGTCATCGAGTGTCATGCATCGATGGTCACATGTTCTGCGGTCTCTGCCCAGAGTTCAGCCCACTTTGTAGGTTCCCGTACCGGTTGCGACGAGGCGACCGGATTCGGTCCCGACGATGTCGACTCGACACGTCTTCAGGCTCCGACCGGCATGCATTCGAGTACCGACGATATCGACACCCTCGGCATATACCGGTTCCATGAACTGCACAGACATGGAGACAGTGACGCCCCGAAGCTTCTCGGGCACTTCGGATCCGGCCCATGCTGCGGTCATGATCCCGATATCGATGCAGCCGGCGATCACGCCGCCGTGCAGCATCCGGCCGACGGTGGACAGCTCGTCGCGGTACGGCAGCCGCAGTCGAGCTGTGCCCTCGTCGATGTCGACCAGTTCGATGCCCAATTGCTGCACGAACGGTGATTGCGGGAGAAACATGGTCATTGCCGCGCTGCCGCTGTTCGGTGCCAGTACTTCGTTGGCTGTCATCGATACCCCTCTATCATAATTGGATTCTGATATCGGAATCAGAGTACGATAAAGCCATGGTCTTGGATACCCCCACCGACAAGCGGAAGCGTCGAACGCACACTGCGGTGCTCGACGGCGCTCGCTCGCTCTTCCTACGCCACGGATATCGGGCAACGACGATCGAGATGCTGGCCACCGCAGCCGATGTGGCGGTGAGTTCGATCTACGCAAACTTCCCCGCCGGCAAGGTGGACATCTACGCCACTCTCGCGTGGCGAACCGCCCAGAGCCACGCTGAGCAGATGACTGCCCCCACCGATGCGGTCGAATCTGCGCACGTCGTTGCCGAGTTCCTCGATCGCTACATCGCGTTTCACCGCGACAATCCACTGGCGTTGCGGCTGCTGGCGCTGACGGATGTGGACAAGTCCGAGTCCGCGTCGGTCGGTGAGGCGAAGAAGAAGATCGACACTGCGCTCGGTGAACTCATCGATTCGGTGACGCGTGCGGTGGACGACGCCGGTGCCGACGTCGTCCCCCGTGCATTGGTTCTCAATGCCTGGGCGGCGATGAACGGTGCTGTGTCACTGCATCAACGACGCATCGTCGATCGATCCACGCTCGACGCCATGCTCGCGATCACGCGGGCGGATATGCTCCGCCATCTGAAAGCGGCGCACGATGAAACCCGGTGAGCTCAGCGCAGGGCGTCGTGCGCGAATCGTGGGAGCTGCTGTGCGAGGACAACTCGCGATGTTGCCCGGTACCGTGCTCGGTCCCCGGCGGCGTTTGTCTGGTGCTGCATGGCACACAGTCGATACGCCGGATTCACGGTTGTGCCGGGACGCACTCGAAGAGGCGAGGGAGTGTCTGAGCGAGCCCATGCTGATGCACAGCGTCCGGTGCTGGCAGTACGCCTCGGCCTTTGCGGACATCGATTGTCTTCGGCCGGATACTGAGGCGCTGTACGTCGCGTGCCTGTTGCATGACATAGCTCTCGGCGCAGAACAGAACCCGGTGGCTGGATGTTTTGCGCTGATCGGTGCGGAGCGAGCCGAAGAGTTCGTCCGCCGACACGAAGGCGACGACCGAACGGCGCAGATCGTGCACGAGACTATAGCCAGGCACATGGACGTCGAGACACCGATGGAATCGGAGGCGGCTCTACTGCACGATGCGGCACACCTGGACGTCAGTGGCCGTCGGGTTCGAGACCTCGATCCGCACTGCGTCGATGTCATCGAATCCAGCTATACGCGAGAAGGTTTCGCCGCAGACTTCGCATCCAGGATGAAGATCGAATCGAGAAGGAGACCGCGGTCGACGGCGGCGACGTTGTGGCGCGCAGGAATGTACCCGGCGATGAAGGCGAATCCCCTGGAGCGCATGGTCATATCGTCGAAGTAGCTGTCGCGCGATGGATGATCTGTTCGATTCGATCTGCGTCGTCGGAATCTCTCGGTGCGTAAAGGAAGACGTAGGTTTCGGGAAGTCCGAGGCCAGGGCGTCCGGCGAGGGGGTGTAGTTCACCCCAGCCCGCGGAGATGACGGTCTGAGCATCGTCGGGCTGCATGACGACGTGCATCGATCCTTCGGTCTCGTGGACGTGGAGTATCTCGCCGTTGGTTCGCGAAATCCATGGTGCAGCAGCGGTGACATCCGTCAGATACAGCGCGTCCCCTCGCCTCTCGAAGTGGCTGCGCGCCAGGTGGTATCGATTGTTCGTGCGCGCTTCGGTAGCAACTGCGCCGGTGATCCTCTCTGTCAGTACGGGCGTAGCACGGTCGGTGAGCTGGCGATGTGGAATCGGGTACGGGGCGATCGTCGGACGCGGTCCTCGGCGCGGCTCGAGGTGCCAGTGCCGGCCTGCGCGCGACGCGCCGGGGACGGTCGTAAGGTCACGTCTGGACAACGGTCGTAGCGCGGTGGCGATCAACCACCCGCCGACGTTGGCCGGTAGGCCGCCCGGCCCCAAGGCCCTCCACGTCGTGTAGTCGTTCTTGACGGTCTGCACAAGTCCTCCCCCCAGGTTGGATACGTCCGCACCACGGTAACCGGGTGACGACTCCGGCGGTAGACCTACATCGTCCGATGTACGACGAGATACACGTGCAGACCGATGTGCAGGAACATTCGGGCCCATAGCGTTGTGGTCGTCAACGAAACAGCGAAGAACAAGCACAGCAGAGGAACCGTCATGCACGCCGCAGTACTACTTTCACAACAACATTCGACCACCGAGCAGGTACTCGGGTTCGGGCTGGGAACCATCGTCTTGGTGGCGGTGCTCGGCGCGGTCGTTCTGTTCGTCGCCGCGCTCGTCAGCATCCTTCGCTCACCCAATTACAGTGTCGCGGGCCGTGCGGTGTGGATCTTCGTCGTGCTCGCGTTTCCGTTCCTCGGGCCACTGGTCTGGTTCGTGTGGGGTCGCACGTCGACGTTCGCCGTCGAAGCGTCGAACAGTCTCAGATGACCGATCCGATCGTCCGTGCCGCGTCCGGGAACTCACCGGCGTTCGAGCCCGCGTAGTTCAAACGCAGGAACTTGCCGGTGGGTTCGGCCGGGAAGTAATCGTCTCCCGCTCCGACGATGACACCCGCTGATTTGCATTTGTGCACAACGTCTTCCAGGTCGATGTCGTCACGCAGGCGCATCCACAGATTGAGTCCGCCCCGGGGGATCCGATCGAGATGACCGCGAGGAGCGAACTCGATCAGGCTGTGGGCCAGTAGGTCTCGACGCGCTTCGAGTTGCGTGCGTAGGCGTCGTAGGTGTGTGCGCCAGGCGGGTTGGGTGACGACGTCGAGAGCGACGGTCTGCAGGATGCCGCTGACGTACATCGATTCGGCTCCCGTGTCGGCGAGGATACGTTCGTGGGCCGGGCCACGAGCGATCAAGCCTGCCAATCGAATCGACGGTGATACGACCTTGGTCAGCGAACGCAGGTACACCACATGTCCGCCGTCGTCTCGCGCGGCCAGTGGGCTGGGTTCGGCGGTGATGCCGAAATCGTGGGCGGAGTCGTCCTCGATCAGGAACGCACCGTGTCGTCGAACGATGTCGAGCACACGTTCGGACAGGTCCGGAGACCACTGCGCTCCGGTGGGGCTGGCGAAGGTCGGTTGAGCGTAGAACGCCCGCGCGCCGGACTCGGCGAATGCCTGCTCCAGCGCGTCCGGGTCGGGTCCGTCGACCCCGGTGGGGACCGGGACCACGCGAACGCCCGCCTGCGTTGCCGCCAGGATTGCTCCCCAGTACGTCGGCGATTCCATGAGAAGTGGGCGTCCCGCACCGACGAGCGCCCGAAAAGCCGTGCTCAGGCCGGTCTGGCTGCCCGGGATGATGACCACGTCGCTGGCCGAGGGCGGCGCGACGCCCAGCGGGGTGGAAGCGCCCAGTTCAGTGGCGAACCAGGCTCGAAGCTCGGGCAGACCTGCGGTCGGCGGGCGGGCAATCACTGCGTCGGTGCGTGAGGCTCGGGTGAAAGCGCCGTGAACGAGTCGCTCCGGCAACAGCTCTCGGGCCGGGTAACCGGAATGCAGAGCGATCACGTCACTCGACGTGGACTGCAGTGCGGCGGGCAGTTGCAATCTGTTTCCGGGTGCACCGAGCGCGGCAGTCTGCCACCCGTAGTCGTTCGGGCGGGCCGTGTGCACGGTCTTGACGAATGTTCCGACGCCAGGCCGTGTTTCGATGACACCCTGCGAAATGAGGGTGCGCAGTGCTTTCTGCACCGTCACGGGGCTGGCCGAATGCTGGGCCACCAGCGCACGGGTGGACGGCAGCTTCGCCTCGGGCGGGGCGGTTGCGATCCAGGTTCGCAGCGCAGACACGATCCGGGAACTGCTATCGTCGGACATGACACAGCATAGTAGCGCTACCCAGCTCGCGCCGGGTCTGCTATCCCGAGCCGGCCTCCTGTGGGGACTGGCGGGTGTCACGGCGTTCTCGTTCACCTTGCCGCTGACTCGGATCGCCGTGACCGGTGGCCTGTCGCCGCTGTTCGTCGGGTCCGGACGCGCCGTCGTCGCCGCGGCCGTCGCTGCTGCCGCCCTGGCCCTGACCTCGCAACGGTTGCCACGCGGACGGCAATGGGTTCGACTGTCTATCATCGCGGCAGGGGTCGTCATCGGTTTCCCTGTGCTCACGTCGTTCGCTCTGACCACCGCCTCCGCCGGTCACAGCGCCGTCGTCATCGCACTGCTCCCGGCGGCCACCGCCGTTGTTGCGGTCGTGCGAGAACGGCAACGAGTCCGGCCGCTGTTCTGGCTTGTCGCAGCCATGGGAGCTGTCGTCGCGATCGGATTTGCGGCCGTTCAGGGCGGACGGCTGACCGGGCTCGGGTGGTCGGACCTGTTGCTCCTCGGGGCGGTTGTCGCAGCGGCGGTGGGCTACGCCGAAGGGGGCTTGCTGGCCCGCGAACTCGGGGCCTGGCAGACGGTCTCGTGGGCTCTGGTGGTGAGCGTTCCGGTGACCGGTGCGTTGGCCGCTTTCTCGTGGTGGGAGCAGCCGTCGACAGCAGGTGCACCCGAGTGGGCATCGTTCGCCTACCTGGCGGTGGTGAGCATGTACCTCGGGTTCTTCGCCTGGTATCGGGGCCTGGCGATCGGTCCGATGTCGAGCGTGAGCCAGATTCAGCTGATCCAACCGGTGCTCACCATCTGCTGGGCCGCGATTCTGCTCCACGAGGGGTTGACGTGGCCGGTGGTCGGGGGTGGAGCAGCGGTCATCGTATGTGCAACAGTGGCGGTCCGAACTCGGATGTCGCCGTCCGTTCGACAGGAGGAACTTTCGTCATGACGCGATCGATCGATCAGGCACGCAAGCTCGAGAATGTTCGCTACGACATTCGTGGCCGCATCTTGGACAAGACCGAGGAGCTCGAGGAGCAGGGGCACAAGATCCTGCGCCTCAACGTGGGCAACCCGGCCCCGTTCGGTTTCGAGGCACCCGACGAGATCATGATGGCGATGATTCGCAATCTGCCTACCGCGCAGGGATATTCCGACTCGCGCGGCCTGTTCTCGGCGCGCACCGCGGTGGTGCAGTACTACCAGACCAAGGGTCTCAGTGACCTCGACGTCGGCGATGTCTACCTGGGCAACGGGGTCTCCGAGCTGATCACCATGACGATGCAGGCGCTGTGCAACCCCGAGGACGAGGTGCTGATCCCCTCCCCCGACTACCCGCTGTGGACGGGCTCGGTGGCTCTCGCCGGAGGCACTCCGGTCCACTACTTGGCAGACGAGACTCAGGACTGGGCTCCGGACTTCGAGGATCTGGAATCGAAGATCACCACCCGTACCCGGGCCATCGTCGTGATCAATCCCAACAACCCGACTGGCGCGGTGTACTCACGCGACGTTCTGCAGCGTTTCGTCGACCTCGCGCGCGAGCACGATCTGATTCTGCTCGCCGACGAGATCTACGAGAAGATCGTGTACGACGGTTCCGAGATGACCAATCTCGCAACTCTCACCGGTAAAGATGTGCTGTGCCTGACCTATTCGGGGTTGTCGAAGGCCTACCGAGTGTGTGGTTTTCGTGCCGGGTGGCTGGCGATCACCGGTCCGCGACGCCGTGCGGCGAGTTTCATCGAGGGCATCACGTTGCTGTCCAACATGCGCATGTGCGCGAATGTGCCTGCACAACATGCAATACAGACAGCGCTCGGCGGCCGTCAATCGATCGAGGACCTCCTGCTGCCGACGGGCAGATTGACCGCGCAGCGGGATCTGGCGCATCGAATGCTGAACGCCATCGACGGGATCAGCTGTGTGCAGGCTGCGGGCGCGCTGTACATGTTCCCCAAGCTCGACACCGACCGTTTCGGCATCGTCGACGACGAGAAGTTCGTCCTCGACTTGCTCGAATCCGAGAAAATCCTGGTCAGTCACGGGCGAGCGTTCAATTGGGATGTGCCCGACCACTTCCGGCTCGTCACCTTGCCCAACGTGGACGATCTCTCGACCGCACTCGAGCGGCTCGGTAACTTCATGAGTTCGTACACGCAGTAGAACCGATTCTGCTCGAGCTGATTTTAAGTCCGTGCGGGCGCTCGGCAAGGGCGTATTCGCGCAGATGAACCCGCGTATCGCTCTGCTGCACGGCCTTTGGCGAACCCGCATTTCCCCGTCGCCCCGGGGAAATGCGGGTTACGCTCGTCGTCCGATCTGCCGGGCGAGAGGGAATTCGTGGATCTATGGGGCTATTTGCAGGGGCGGGGTGAATCCCTCGCGTTTCTGACCTATCAACATGCGTCGCTGGCGTTTCAGACGGTTCTGGTGGGCACGGTCGTGGCCGTGCTCATCGCGATCGCAGTCCATCGTCTGCCTCTCTTCTCGGCACTGACGCTGACGACCAGTCGAGTAGCGCTGACGATTCCGTCTCTGGCGTTGCTCGCGCTGCTCATCGTCCCGTTCGGCTTGGGTGTGGTGCCCTCGTTCATCATGCTCGCGTTCTTCGCCGCCATGCCCGTGATCGGCAACGCCATCGTCGGACTGCGTGGAGTTCCCGACACCGTGATCGAGTCGGCGAAAGGAATCGGATTCTCGCGCAGCCGCATCCTCGTCTCCGTCTCGCTGCCCATGGCATGGCCGGTCATTCTCACCGGAATCCGCGTCTCGACGCAGATGGTTGTCGGTGTCGCGGCGATCGTCGCGTACGTACTCGGGCCTGGCCTCGGGTCACTCATCTTCAACGGCCTGTCGAGACTGGGCGGGACCAATTCCGTCGAGATGGCAGTGACCGGCACAGTGCTCATCGTCGTCATCGCCCTGGTGTTCGACGGCCTGCTCGTCCTTCTCGGGCGCCTCACCATCTCGAAGGGATTGTCATGACGGACAACACAACCGGCGAGCGAACGGTCACCGGCGCCTCGATTCGCCTCGACGGTGTGGTCAAGCAGTACAAGGGCCAGAACAAGGCGGCGGTGCAGAAGATCGACCTCGATATCGAGGCCGGCCACATCGTCGCGTTCGTCGGTCCGTCGGGTTGCGGTAAGACGACCACGCTGAAGATGATCAACCGCCTCATCGAGCCGACGGAGGGCCGAATCTTCATCGGCGACCGTGACGTCACCGGTGAGGATGCGGACAAGCTGCGGCAGTCGATCGGGTACGTCATTCAGTCCGGCGGACTCTTCCCACATTGGTCGGTCGCCAAGAACATCGGAGCCATTCCACGGGTACTGGGGTGGGACGCGAAGAAGATCGACGAGCGAACCGATTACCTGCTGGATCTGGTGGGACTCGACGTCGCCGACTTCCGCGATCGTCTACCCAAGGACATGTCGGGCGGACAGCAACAGCGAGTGGGTGTGGCGCGAGCACTCGCCGCCGATCCACCGGTGTTGCTGATGGACGAACCGTTCGGTGCCGTCGACCCGATCACCAGGGTTCGGCTGCAGGACAGCCTCATCGCCATCCAGCACGAACTGGCGAAGACGATCGTGATCGTCACCCACGATTTCGAGGAAGCGACGAAGCTCGGCGACAAGGTACTGATTCTGTCCGAGGGCGGCCACATCGAGCAGTATGCGACGCCAGAAGAAATCTTGGCCAAACCCGCGAGCCCGTTCGTCGAGGAGTTCATCGGATCCGGGGCCACGCTGGCACATTTGACGTTGTCCCGCGTCAAAGACGTCGACCACGACTCGGTCGTCACCGCCGAGGTGGGCGATGCGTCGCAGGAGGTCATCGCTCGTGCTCGGGCTCAGGGTGCCACCTGGATCGTCGTCATCGACGAACACGGCCGGCCCCGCGCCTGGCCGTCGCTGGACGAAGTCGCCACCAAGGAGCGCATCACCGACTATGTCGACGAGCGATTGCCCACCGTCGCACCGTCGTCCACGCTCAACGACGCACTGGACACGATGCTGGCCGCCAGTCAGGGCGGCGTACTCGTCACCGACGGCCGCGGTGCCGTCACCGGCGCCCTGACGATCGCAACCGTGATGGCCGTCATTCGGGGCCAACTCTCGGATGCTCGCTCCGGTGACGGTCACGTCTCGTATTCGGCCCATACCGAGGGCGCAGCAACATGAATCGACTTCGACGCGCACCGTTGGACGTGTGGTTCGAGCCGCTCCTCATCGTCGTGCTCGGGGTCGGTTACATCCTGTGGTACCGCTCCACGACGCTGACGACTACCGAGCTGGCATCACTGGGCTGGGACAATCTGAAGACGACGATCGTCGACCACATCGTGTTGACGTTGACCGCGACCGTGATCGTCGTCGCCATCGCAATTCCGTTGGGCATCCTGCTCACTCGCGACAGGGCAAAGAATTTCCGACCGGTAGCCGTCAACTTCGCCAACATCGGCCAGGCCGCTCCGGCGGTCGGTCTGATCGTGTTGCTGACGATGTGGCTCGGAACCGGGTTCCGAACCGCCGTCATCGGATTGGTGGTCTACGCGATACTGCCGATTCTGCAGAATACGATCGTCGGAATCCAGCAGGTCGATCAGCGGACCATCGAAGCGGCCCGGGGAATCGGGTTCTCCGGCCTCCGCACGCTGGTGCAGGTGGAGTTGCCGCTCGCGGTGCCTGTGATCCTCAACGGCGTACGCACCGCGTTGGTCATTCTCGTCGGCACCGCGACACTGAGCACCTTCATCGGGGCGTCCAGCCTCGGCACGCTCATCACCACGGGTACCACGCTGTTCCTACCGAAGTTACTCATCTCCGGTGCCGTTCTCGTCGCGCTGCTCGCACTGATCATCGACTGGCTCGGCCGTGTGGTCGAACTGATCGCGACCCCACGAGGAGTGGCATGATTCGCCGACTGTCCACGGCAGCAACCGCTCTCGCGCTGACGGCAGCACTCGCCGGTTGCGGGTTGGTCAGCTCGTCGGGAACGTTCGAGAGCACGTCACTTCCGGACGGTGCGACCCCCCTGGACGGCGCATCGCTTGTGGTGACGAGCAAGAGCTTCACCGAGGGCGTATTGCTCGGAAAGATCACGGCCACATACCTTGCCGCTGCCGGCGCGAAGGTGACCGACTTGACGGGTGCACCGGGGTCGGCGTCGTCGAGACAGGCTCAGCTCAACGGCGACGCCGACATATTGTGGGAGTACACCGGCACGGGCTGGGTCAATTACCACAGCCAGACCGAGACGATCAGTGATCCGCAGGAGCTGTGGGAGCGCGTCCGCGACATCGAGAAGAGTGAGCACAACCTCGATTGGCTACCGCCCGCGAATTTCAACGACACGTATGCGTTCGCCGCCTCGGCCGAGACGGCACAGCGTCTGGGTGTCGCATCTTTGTCGGATGTGGCCAAGCTCCCCGTGGCCGACAGGACGTTCTGCGTCGACGACGAGTTCTTCTCTCGCTCCGACGGTTTCGGACCGATGCTCGACACCTACGGCATCGGACTGAACGCACCCGACGGCGTACCGTCGGGCAACGTCACGCGGATGGATGCGGGTGTCGTCTACACCTCGACCGCCGACAGCTCACCGTGCAACTTCGGCATGGTCTACACCACCGACGGCAGAATCAAGAACTTGAATCTGACTGTGTTGCAGGATGACAGGGCCTTCTTCCTGCCTTACAGCGGGACCGCGGTGGTGCGCGACGCGGTGCTCGAACAGCATCCCGAGATCGCCGATCTTTTGGCCGTCGTATCCGAGCGATTGACCGACGACCTGATGCAGGAGTTGAACGGGCGGGTCGACATCGAGGGCGAAGACCCATCCGATGTCGCCTACGAGTGGTTGAAGAGCGAAGACCTGGTGACGTGAGGTCCGGTCAATTCGTATCCGGCTCGAACAACTCCTCGATCGTGCAGTCGAATGCCGCGGCAAGGCGGAAGGCGACAGGCAGGCTCGGGTCGAACCGCTCCTTCTCGATGGAGATGATCGTCAGTCGGGTGACGTCGATTCGCTCGGCCAATTCGCTCTGAGCCCACCCCTTCTCGGTGCGGCGCCGTCGAACATCGTTCTTCACTCGGACAGGGCCCGGTAGCGCGCGAACGCGTACCGCGCGGTGAACGATGCGAATGCCGCCAGCAGCAAGCCCGTCAGCAGCAGCGTGGCCGGGGGATCGACGCGGGCGATGGACACCACCGCAAGAGTCAGACCCAGCACGGTCACCAGATCGGTGGCCGTACCGCTGGACGCGGATGTCGTCCAATGGCTTTCGACGCTGTCGCCCGAGGTGTAGGTCTGGTCGGCGGTGACCGGCGCGACGAACAGTATCCAGCCCAGCATTGCACCGAACGGGAGTGCGGTGAACCCGAACACCACCGCCGCCACCCCCGGTGCGACGGGCGAGACGAGCCAGGCGAGCAATGCCGTGGCCAACGCCGTGGCCAGGCCGACAGCGGCGACCGATATCCATCTGAGTCTCACCTGAATGCTCCATTCGTTGGTATAGCTCACTATACGTATAGGAAACCATACATCGCACTTCGATGTGTGGTCCGCAGCGAGCTACTGGCGGTATGGTTCGAGCACGTGGATTGCCGGATTTCGGCGTCGTACTCAGCCCTAGGAGCCTGATCGTGCATTCGTCTTCACTCGGAGATCACTGATGGCCGGCGGACTGGTAGCCCTGCTCGACGACGTGGCCGCGCTGGCACGGCTGGCGGCAGCATCGATCGACGACGTGGGAGCCGCTACCGGCAAAGCGACGGCAAAGGCCGCCGGTGTCGTGATCGACGACGCAGCGGTGACCCCGCAGTACGTTCGCGGCCTTGCTGCCGAGCGGGAACTCCCGATCATCAAGCGCATCGCAGTCGGCTCGCTTCGAAACAAGCTGCTGATCATTCTGCCGATCGCCCTGTTGCTCAGTCAGTTCCTCCCATGGCTGCTGACGCCCATTCTGATGCTCGGTGGCTGCTACCTCAGCTACGAGGCAGCGCACAAGATCTGGGGCGCGCTGTTCGGCCACGGCGATCATCACGCCGAGGCAGAGGACGAGCCGCGGGACGAGGACAGCGTGGTGTCCGGTGCCGTTCGGACCGACCTGATTCTCTCCGCCGAGATCATGGTCATCGCTCTCGACACCATTGCGAGCGAGGGCTTCTGGAGTCGCCTCATCATCTTGGCGGTCGTTGCGGTGGTCATCACCATCGTCGTCTACGGCGTCGTCGCACTCATCGTCAAGATGGACGACATCGGTCTGAAGCTGGCCGAGGGCTCGTCCGGGTTCGTCGAGAAGTTCGGCCGCGGACTGGTCAAGGGCATGCCGAAGGTGATGGCAGTGCTGTCGGTTGTCGGGACCGCAGCCATGCTCTGGGTGGGTGGGCACATCCTTCTCGTGGGCATCGACGAGCTCGGCTTCCACCCAATCTACGAGCTGGTGCACCACGGTGAGGACGCGGTGCGCGGGGTCGCGGGTGTCGGTGGAGTGCTGGCGTGGATCGTCAACACTCTCGCGTCGGCAGTCATCGGTGCGATCGTCGGCTGCATCATCGTTGTTGCCCAGCTCGGGATCTCGAAGGTGCTCGCCAAGCGGGCCGCCGCGAAGTAGTGCCTGTATCGGCGACGTTCGCCGTCGTTCATCCCTCCTCGGAGCCGGCGCTCGACATCTTGTTTCGCTACAACGTCGATATCGTCGGACGCTTCTACGGCCGCGAGGCGTCGGACGAGGAAGTACGACGAGTCATGGTCGACGAGCCGAGCGACGATCTCGTGGGTGATTCGGGCCTGTTCGTTGTCGCATACCTGGGCTCGACGCTGGTCGGTTGCGGTGGTGCTCGTTTCGTCTCCGACGACATCGCAGAATTGACTCGGGTCTTCGTCGACGCGCGCGCCCGTGGAAACGGCGTCGGTGCGTCGATCGTCGAGTTCGTCGAAGAATCGGTCCGCCAATCTCGTCGCTCGACAATGCGGTTGGATACGCGAGCGGACCTAGTCGAGGCCCGGGGCCTGTACTCCAAGCTCGGCTATCGGGAGGCACCGGCGTTCAACGCCGAGCCCGATGCAGAGGTGTGGCTGGAAAAGCGGCTCCTCTGAACAGCTTTCGTCACCGACGAGCTAGCTCGAGGACCCGTCGCTCGGATCCGGAAATCAGTCCCGCCAGATGGCCGTGAATTCGTACCAGGGGCCGTCCAGGTGCCTAGCGGTGAAGTCGTCGAATCCCGCGGGCGGCCCACCTGGGGCGTAGGCCCATCCGGCGGAGCTCATGAGCGAGAAGCCGCTGTCGTCGGTGAAGTAGACCTCGCCACCCGATGTGGCGCGTGCCGAGCTGATGTCGAACGGGCCGATCTCGATGTGTTCGCGGCTACTCGGGGGCTGTGTACTCAGTTCTCGCGCAGCGGCCTCGAATTCGTCGCGATGGTCCAGCATGGAGTCCGGGGGCAGCAGTACCAGAACAGCCGCTGCCAAGGCCACCACCAACGGAGCCGGCGCTATCCACCACGACCATCGTCGATCCTGGCCGACGACGTGGAGGGTGCGAATCGCCCAGATGAGCCCGACGATCAGCAGCACAAGGATCGATGACGCTCCGGCGAGGAGCGGATCGAACCAGGCGAACTGTCCGTAGGGCGAGGGCCACCAGTTTCTGGACGCGCACACCCACGTGACGGCGGCGATCGTGGTGAACGCCAGCAAGATCGGTCCGGGCGGTTTCGCAGCTTTTCGAGGTGCGTTCGCCGACTCGATGAGGCGGTTCTTCAGGCGCTCGATGATGGTCGTGTTCCCTACGTGTCGGAGGTGGCATCCGCGCTCAGGGTCCCACATCTGTCGATGACTTCGGGACTAACTGTTGTGCACGGTGACGGCGTATCCGTCGGGGTCACGTAGGACGAAGGTCTTTCCGAAGGGGCCGTCGAAGGGCGGGGTCACGATCGTTACGCCGGCAGCAACGAGATTTTCGTGGAGCGCTTCGGCGTCGTCGCATACGAGCCAGAGGGCAACTCCGAGTCCCGGCTGACCACTGTCGAGATCCGTTTCGGGAGCGGGGTTTCGGACGGCGAACGGTATCGGTGAGGTGGTGAACACCACTGCGCCGGGTGGTGCCTGGGGTGCGCGGACGAGGCCCAGCTGCGATTCGTAGAAGTCTGCACTTACGGCGAGGTCGCGGACTTGGAGGGAGAGGAAGCTCGGTCCGGACACGGTAGCGGTGGTCATGTTGGTTCCTTTCAGTGGTTCGTCAAGTTCTTGACGAACCCAACGTATGTCAAGATGTTGACATGAGTCAAGTGGATGTCGACACCTCGATCGGTTACGCCCTCAAGCGGGCCACGTCCGCCCTGCGTTCGGCGATGGACGACTGCCTACGCGATCTCGACATCACCGTCTCGCAGTACTCGAGCCTCGAACTTCTCGCGCACAAGCCGGGACTGTCCAACGCCGAACTGGCGCGCGCGGTGTTCGTCACCAGGCAGGCAACCCATCAACTGTTGGCCGGCCTCACGCGCGGCGGTTTGGTGGAGATCGAGGGGGCAGGTCGAGATCAGCGGCTGTACGTGACAACCCTGGGCAGGGAGCGCCTGCGGCAAGCGTCGGCCGCTGTCGCCGCTGTGGAACACGCCATGATTGCGTCGCTGTCCAAGACTGAGCGAGAAGTGTTGCACTGCAACCTCGTTACGTGTGCCGAGGCTCTGGACGAGCGCGAGCAGTCGTAACCTCAGTCGATCGAGTCGAGGAATTTCAGCATCGCTGCATTGAACTCGTTCGGCCGGTCCATGTTGGCAGCGTGACCGCAGTTCTCCAAGACCACAGATCGACCACCCGAACTGAGTTTCGCGGACTCGGAAGCATGTGCAGCAGGCCAGAACTGGCTGTCGCGTCCGGCAATCATGAGGTACGGCCTATCGGTACCGGAGATGGTTGCGCGCCAGTCCTGCGCCGCATGATCGGCTAGTAGCGCCTTCATCGGGGCCGTGTCGGGTGATGCCATCTTCGGCATCGCGCGCAATGCAAACGCGAGTTTCAGCAGTGCAGGCACGGACTTCCACTGCGGTCGGCCGTGTCCCGTATCGGGTATTCCGCTGTCGAAGAACGACGTTCGATTGCTGTCGGTCAGACCGTAGAAGCCGTTCGACCAATCGTCACTGTTCACCATCTTCGGTGTCTGATCCACCGACACGATGGCGCGAACTCGGTCGGTGCCGAACTGCGAGACGTACGACCAGATGGTGTTGGCCCCCATGGAACCTCCGATCAAGACGGCTTCGTCGACGCCCACCTCCGAGAGGAAATTCGCGATATCGCGTCCGTGCCGTTCCATCGACGCTCCGTGTGTCGGTGCATCGGAGGCACCGTGACCCCGTCGATCGAGGGCCAGAACACGGTATCCGGCTCCCACCAACGCTTTCTGCTGCAACATCCAGGTGGTTGCCGGTGCGCAGAAGCCGGCGACGAGAACCACGGCCGGGCCGGTGCCCTCGTCGAGATAGTTCAGGGAGACGGCATCGTCGGTGACAACGGTTGGCATGGTGAATCTCCCTGTGTCAGAAGAACTCGATCAGGCGAAGCCGGCGTGCATTTCCCAAATCAAGATCTCGCTTGCCGTCGATGCTGTCACACGGTGACCTCCGGTGGCGGTGAGTCGGACCGCGTCGCCCTGGGCAACGTCTCCGACGGTCTCGAACACGGCGGAACCGTCGGCGACGAAGACGTGACCGTACGGCGCGTCAGGGACGGTGACGGACTCCCCCGGTGCGAGTCGGGCGGCATGCAGCGTCGCGTAGCGGTTGCCGATCCGAACGCCGCCGCGGCCCGGCATGCCGGACGCCACCGGAACCAGCTCGCCATTCGCCAGCTGGTCCTGCACGTCCAGCTCTTCGTACGAGGGGTCGGTTCCATCGGTGTCGGGTGGGATCCACATCTGCACCACGCGCAGCTTTTCTCGGCTGGTCCGGCTCGACGCATTGGTCTCGGTGTGGCGAATTCCGGTTCCGGCACTCATGCGTTGAACGAGACCGGGGTAGACCAGTCCCGAATTGCCCTCGGAATCAGTATGTTTCAGCGTCCCCTCCAACACCCACGTGACGATCTCCATGTTCTCGTGCTGATGGGAGTCGAACCCCTCGCCCGGGAACACCGTGTCCTCGTTGTGCACCATCAGTAGCCCATGTGCATTGGCCGCCAGGTCGTAATTGCCGGTGGCGGGAAACGACTGCTTCGAGTCGAGCCACTCGTTCCACCAGTGATGGCGTTGTGCACCGCGTATGTGAGTCACGGTCACGATGCGTGGTTCCGCATCGCCGTGAAAGTCCGGGTCAGAGCCGCGAGATCGTTCGGGTCCACCAGATCGAACATTTTCTCTCGCACTGCTTCGACGTGTCCCGGGCTGGCGGCGGCGAGGGTGTTCATGCCCGCTTCGGTGAGTTCGGCGGACATTCCTCGCTTGTCGTCGTCGCATTTGACGCGCGTGACCCAGCCGTTGTCGACCAGTCGGCTGATGGCCCTGGTGACGCCGCTGCGAGTCGTGGTGACGGCGTCGGCCAGTTCGCTCATTCGTCGGCGACGGTCGGGCGCTTCGGACAGCACGACCAATAGCTCGAAGTCGGTGAAGGAGATCCCGGAGTCGCGTGTGAGTTGATTGTCGAGGTCGCGAAGCAGCAGCCGCGTCGCATCGAGGTATGCGCGCCAGGCCTGCTGTTCGTCGGCACCGAGCCACCGTGGTGAGTCCATGCCCCCATGCTAGTTGACAACGCAACTAACGGGTGTACTCTTCTCGGTAGTTGACGAAGCAACTACTTGACCGGAGGCTGAAGCGATGACCGAGACAGATCCACACACCACAGAGCGGGACCGCATCCGTCAGCAGTACATGAAGCCTGCTGGCGAGCGTCCGGCATCGTCTGCCCGCGGACTTCATCACACGGCATTGGTCAGCAGCGATGTCGAGGCGACCGTGCGGTTCTACCAAGACCTGCTCGAGTTCCCTCTGACCGAGCTCATCGAGAACCGCGACTACCCCGGCTCCTCCCACTTCTTCTTCGACATCGGCAACAGCAACCTGTTGGCCTTCTTCGACTTCCCGGGCCTCGACGTCGGTCCGTACGCGGAGGTGCTGGGCGGCCTGCACCACGTGGCCATCAGTGTCGAGCCCACCCGCTGGGAGCACCTGCGCACCAAGCTGATCGACGCGGGAATCGAATTGATCGAGCACAGCGAGGTCTCGCTCTACTTCCGCGATCCCGACGGCGCACGGCTCGAACTCATCGCCGATCCGCTCGGTGAGATGTACGGCTCGCACGTTCTCTGAGAACACACCTACTTTCGAGATTCGAGGCAATGACATGACCTCTGCAGCAATCACACTCGACATCCGCCGCGCCGACGACCGATTCAAGACCAAGATCGGCTGGCTCGACTCCAAACATTCCTTCTCGTTCGGCAATCACTTCGATCGCGGTAACACCCACCACGGCGTCCTCATGGTCAACAACGACGACATCGTCACCCCGGGAATGGGATTCGATACCCATCCGCACCGCGACATGGAGATCATCACCTGGGTTCTGCAGGGATCGCTGGTGCACCAGGACTCGATGGGTCATTCCGGCGTCATCTACCCCGGCCTCGCGCAACGCATGAGCGCGGGCACTGGAATTCTGCACTCGGAGAAGAACGATTCGTGGCGACTCGGCGATACTGCCGGCTCGTATGCGGGTAAGCACGGCGATCCGGTTCGCTTCGTCCAGATGTGGGTCGTGCCCGACGAGCAGGGCATTACGCCCGGGTACGAACAGCTCGAGATCGACAACGAATTGCTCAGCGGTGGTTTGGTTCCCGTGGCCTCCGGCATGCCCGACCATGCTGATCACGCAGCCATCCGCATCAAGAACAAGTACGCCGCCATGCACGTGGCGCGCCTACAGCCCGGGCAGGCTCCGGTGGAGATCCCCGACGCACCGTTCGTGCACATCTTCGTGGCCGAGGGTGAGGCGATGCTCGAGGGCGTCGGACCCCTCGCGCAGGGTGACGCCGTGCGCGTCAGCGGAGGTGGCGGTCAGCAACTGAGTACCGCGAGCGGTTCGGAAGTGATCGTCTGGGAGATGCACGCCGCGATCGCCGGTTAATCGGTCTCTCGGTGTGGCCGGAACGAGTGCTCCTCGTGATCGAGTTCGTGTTCGAGACTGCGCATGCTGTTGTCCGGTAGCCGGCCGGCATCGCGCCAGCACAACAACTCTTCTCGCTCCACATCGAGGATTCGGCGGCGCGTACTCATCGCGGCAACCTGTTCCGGTGAGATGACCGCGTCGCCGACGTCTGTCTCGTCGAGATGATCGAGTCGGCGGTGGTACCGGTCGATGCGATGCTCGAGCTCGTTCCGAAGGATCTCGCGGCCCTCGTCGTCGAGGTTCTCTTCGTCGGCGATGCGATCCAGTTGTGACAGTGCGGCTTTGGCCGATCCCTCACGTGCTTCGTTCCGCAAGCGGGCTTCGGCGGCGGGGTCCGCGACGACGTTCAACGCGCGCACCAATGGCGCGAAGGTAAGCCCCTGGCCCACCACGGTGACCAGTACCACCAGAAAAGCGCAGAACAGCAACAGGTCTCGGCTCTCGAACGGCTCGCCCGAGTCGATCGTCAGAGGAAGCGTGAACACCGCAGCGACGGTGATGACGCCGCGGGTGCCGGCCCAACTCATCACTACCGCCTCGCGTACGGACAGCCCGGTCGTGAGCAACCACAGCGGACGCAGCAGGAGCACGCCGGCCAGAGTGACCGTGACCGCGAGGGCGATGGTCGTTCCGGAGTATGCCGAGAGGCCGCCGACCACAGTGGGCAACTGCTCTCCGATGAGCAGAAACACGAATCCCTCGAGCAGTAGATCGATCAGTCGCCACACGGCACTGGTCTGCAGTCGGCTGGCTCCGGAGATAGCGTGACGAGTGTGGTGGCCGATCACCAGGGCCGCGACGACCACGGCGAGAACACCCGACGCGTGAACTTCCTCTGCCGCCAGGTACGCCACGAACGGGGTCGCCAGCGACACGATGTTGAGCAGCAGCGAATCGTGAACGTAGCGCTGTACCAGGCGGATCAGCAGCGCGATCACCAATCCGACGATGATGCCGCCGGCCGCCGCCAGCACGAACAACCCGCCCGCGTGGACGAAGGTCATGTCCTGACTGGATATCGCCGCGATCGCGACGGTGAGCATCGTCAGCGCCGTCGCGTCGTTCAGCAGTCCCTCACCTTCGATGAGGGTGACGAGTTTCGGTGGGATGCCGGCGCGACGACCCACGGCAAGGGCAGCGACCGGGTCCGGCGGCGCAACAGCAGCACCCAGCGCCATACCGGCGGCCAGGGTGATGCCCGGGACGAGCAACCACAGACCGACGCCCACGAGGGCGGCTGTCGCCACCACAAGGGCGACCGACAGACTCAGGATCGTCCACACATTGCGACGGATCGCGATCAACGAGGAGTTCAGCGCGGCGCTGTAGAGCAACGGCGGAATCACCAGGGTCAGAACGACCTCGGAGTCGAGAACGATGTCGGGCAATGCCGACGCCGAGACGGCCAAGCCGGCCAGAGTCAGCAGCGCTGCCGATGGCAGCGTCGTTTTCTTCGAGATCACCTGCGCCGCGACGATAAGCCCCGTGGCGGCCAGAACGAGCCCGAGAGTGCCTAACACGTTCGGTCGAGAGAAAAGAAGTTCACACGGCCGGGTTCCCGCTGGTCAGCGATTCAAACTATCTCTTCAACCCGAACATCTTCGCGATCGTCTTCTCCATGAATGTCGCCGGCAGCAACCGTCGCGCCAGAAACACGACCGGTGCGTTGCTTCCTCTGGCGTACAAGGGTTTCGGCTTGTCGGCCTCGATGGCCTTCAGTACTACCTCGGCGACGTCCTCGGCGGAGATGCCGGTTCCCTCCTTGCGGTCCAGTGACGAGATCGCTGTGTGGAAATCGTCTCGGTGGACCGAATCCGCTGCGATGTACTTGGTGCGGCGTTCGCTGATTCCGGTGTTGATCGATCCCGGCTCCACGGTGGTCATCCAGACGCCGAACGGAGAGAGTTCCAGCCGCGCGGCGTCGGAGAAGCCCTTGATGGCTGCTTTCGTCGACGCGTACGAGGAGCGGTAAGCGAGCGGAAAGCTCGCCAGCATCGACCCGACCATGACGATGCGGCCGTACCCGCGCTCACGCATACCGGGAATGACGTTCTGCGACAGCGTCACTGCTCCGAAAACGTTCAATTGGAACAATCGCTCGATGGCGTCGGTCGGCAGTTCCTCGAAGGGCCCGGACTGGCTCTCGCCCGCGTTGTTGACCAGAACGTCGACGGCGCCCAGCTCGGCAACGAATGCGCCGATCGACGTGGTGTCGGTCAGGTCCAGAGCTCGATACTCGACGCCTGCTGCCCGTTGATCGGAGGGCATCGAATCCGGATTCCGAGAAGTGCCGATAACGCGGTAACCGCGGGCGACCAGCGCCGACGCGACGGCCCTTCCGATGCCCGACGAAGCTCCGGTGACCACTGCGGTGCGATTCATGCCCAGATGGTACCGGTGCAGTCGGTTCGTAGCGCATGACGAAACCGCCCATACCGGCTAGTCTGTTACCCATGCAAACGAATCCTCCCGCTTTGCTACTCGAGCACATGTGCATGGCCTTCGGCCCCAAGATTGCGGTCGACGACCTGTCGTTGATGGTTCCGCCCGGGTCGATGTTCGGGTTGGTCGGCCCCAACGGTGCTGGTAAGACGACATGTCTGTCCATGGCGGTCGGGCTGCTCAGACCGCAGTACGGCCGAAGCCTCGTTTTCGGGCGTGACGTCTGGGCCGATCCGATCGCGGCGAAGGAGCTGCTCGGCGTGCTGCCCGACGGACTGACCTTGCCCTCCCAGTTCACCGGCCACGAACTCCTGACGTACATCGGTCGACTGCGCGCGATGCCGGAGGACGTCATCGCGCAGCGTCGAGACGAGCTGCTGAACGCGTTGGGTCTCGCCGATGCCGGCGGAACCGTCATTGCCGACTATTCCGCCGGAATGACCAAGAAGATCGGACTGGCCTCGGCGCTGTTGCACGGACCTCGCCTCTTGGTGTTGGACGAGCCCTTCGAGGCCGTCGATCCCATCTCGTCCACGACGATCCGCAACATCCTGATTCAGTTCGTTCGCTCCGGCGGCTCGGTGATCCTGTCCAGTCACGTCATGGCCCTCGTGGAACGGCTGTGCTCCCACGTCGGTGTCATCACCGGTGGTCGAGTCGTGGCGGCGGGAACGGTCGACGACGTGCGCGCCGGCGGCACCCTCGACGACGCCTTCGTGCGCCTTGTCGGTTCCCGAGATCAGAACCCGGACGGCTTGTCCTGGATGCGCTCGTGATGTCGGTCGGTCGCACCGTCCTGCAGATGCGAATCACGCTCTACCGCAGACAGTTCAAGGGCGGACAGGCGGTAATTAAGACCGTGTTCGGATTGCTGGGGCTGGCCTTCGCGGTTCTCGCGTGCGTGATGGCGGCTCGAACCGACGCGTCGCAGGTATTGGTGGGCGGCACCGCAAGCCTCGGACTGACCCTGACGGGCCTGAGTTGGGTGCTCTTCCCGGTGCTGTCGGGTATCTCCGACGACAACATTCAGCCCCGCCACTTCCAATTGCTGTCCGTCGATCCCGCGCGCCTGGCCCGTGCACTGTTGACCACGTCGGTGATCGGCATGGTGGTTCCGCTGACAATCGTTGCGACAGCGTCCATTCCGGTCTACGCTCTGTCCCGGTCGGTTGCCGCAGTGCCTCTGGCGCTCGTGGCCTGGCCCGCGACGGTGGTGTTCTTCGTGACGCTGTCGAGGGTGGTGACGCTGGCCATGTCGCAACTACTCAAGAGTCGCCGCAGCCGCGAGTTCGCGTTACTGGCGTTCGGTGCCGTCTTCGGAGGCCTGTACTTCCTGCAGTTCCCCATCACACAAAATCTCGATCGTGTGCTGTCGGGTGAAGTGACGTGGCCGCTGACACTGGCCCATTCGATTCCCTTCGGCTGGGGCATCACGGGCGTCGATGCTGCGCTGGAGGGCAATTGGCTGTTGGCGATCGGCGCGGTGCTGGGATTGCTGCTTCTCGACGTCGCGCTTGTATGGGCCTGGCAGCGCCTGGTTCTACGCCACTTCGAGGGACGGGTCTCGACGTCGTCGGGATCGACCCGTAAGCAGACGGCAGAGCAGGGGCGTGACGGCGCGACGGGGTGGCGAGCGACGCGGGTCGGCGCGGTAGTGACCCGCGAGCTGTCCCTGTGGCGCGGTGACATGCGTCGTCGGAGTCAGCTGCTGTCGGTGCTGATCTTCGCAGTGCTGGCCGGCATCGGCCCGCTGGTGACCGACTCGATTCCGTTCAGCGCAGCCTGGGGTGCGTGGATCGCGATCTTCATGGCGATGGGTGCAGGATCGAATTCGTACGGTCTCGACGGTGGTTCGATGTGGCACCTGGTGATGATTCCGCAGGCTCTCCCCGACGACATCCGTGGTCGGCAGATCGCCTGGTTGCTGGTTGCTACCCCCTTCGCGATCGTGCCGGTCCTGGTGGTTCGAGTGTTCGGAGATCTAGGGCTCGACCGATGGGAGATCCCTGTCGCCGTGACGATCTCGATGCTCGGAGTCAGCGCCGGTCTGACTGCCGTGAACTCCGTACGCGGTGCTTACCCGGTGCCCGAAGCTACGAAGTCGTTCTCGATGAACACACGGGGGTCGTTCACCGGAAGTGCATTCGTATTCCTCATACTCGGAATAATGGTCCTGGCCGTCTCGGTCGTGCCAGCGCTGCTTCTCGCGCTGCTACTTCCGGGAGCGTGGGCGTATCTGTCGATCCCGATGGCCGTAGCGATCGGCTGGCTGGGAATGTGGTGGGGCGCGCGGATGGCAGTCGGCACGCTGGTTCGTGACTCCGACAGAATCCTGAACTCGGTGATCTCACGGTAGTGCGCGGATAGCCCGGCACGGGTTCCCTGCAGCGAACGTATGCGGCGGTACGTCGCGGGTGACGACACTTCCGGCTCCGATGACCGAGTTCTCGCCGATCGTGACTCCGGGGCAGACGATGACGCCTCCGCCGAGCCAGACATTGTCTCCGATGGTGATGGGAAGGGCGCTCTCCCAACGAGATCGACGAGCGTCGTGGTCTTCCATGGGATGCAGCGCCGTCAGTAGTTGCGCACGCGGACCGATCGAGACGTCGTTTCCGATCGTGATCGGAGCACAGTCCAACAGAATGGCGTCGTAGTTCAGAAAGCTGTTGGACCCGATGGAAATGTATGTGCCGTAGTCGCATTGGAATCGTGGCATGATCCACGAGTCCGCTCCGATGGAACCGAGTAGCTCGCCGAGCAGTTTACGTCTTGCTTCGTCCTGGTCTGCCTCGGTCGCGTTGAATCTGTCGAGCAACTTTCCACACGACACCCGAGACGCCACCAGGTCAGGATCGCCGTCTCGGTAGAGTTCGCCGCGCAGCATCCGATCACGGTTCTCGCCCATGGGGGACACGCTACAAGCAGGTCGGCTTCTCGAACAGCGCCACGCTGAACCACGAACTGCCACCGTCGAAGTCGCGACGGCCGACGTACTGGAAACCCTGCCGAAGGTAGTAGTTGCGAAGAGCGGTGTTGGTCTCGGCGCAGTCCAGCCGTAGCAGCCCTCGCCCTTCCTGTCGGGTCCGCTGCGTCGCCCACTCGAGCCACGAGGTGCCCAGTCCCGTTCCGGCTTCGCTTCTGTCGATCACCAATCCGTGCACATAGCCTGCGTCGTCGTCTGGCTCCGGCCAGACGGCAGGATCGGCCCAAATCAGTCGCAGGGCTCCGACGATCGGGCCACCGGCGTGACGTCGAGCGATGTAGAACTCCCCTGCGTCTATCTGGGCCGCAACAGTCGACAGAGGTACCTCGCGCGGTGCCCACTGATCGATGCTGCGGGCGGCCAACCAATCCTCGGCGGCGTGCCGGAGGTCGAGTATCGTTGCTGCGTCGGCGGCAGACGCGAGTTCTACGGTGAGCACCCTGCCATCGTACGGAGGTGACGGGTCCTATGGTGAACGTGCTTGTGGTCGAAAGTGATTCGGACCGAAAGGCCTTCCCGTCGATTGGTGGAGTCCACTTCCGCAGTTGCACGATCCCCGAACTCGTCGACGCTGTATCGTGGGCGGAGGTTCTGCTGTTCCGCACGTTCGAGACGGTCGACCTGCGCAACGTGTGGCCGCACGCCGACAAGCTCCGATGGATTCATGTGTCGAGCGCTGGGGTCGATCGGGTTCTGGATCCGGTTCTGCGGGAAACTCCCTGGGTGCTGACCAACTCCGGCGGCATTCTCGACCGTGCAATTGCCGAATACGTTGCTGCGGGCGTTCTGGCGTCGATGAAGAAGCTGCCCGAAGCGCTTCGGCGACAACGTGAACGGGTCTGGGAGCATCGCCTCACCAGTGGAATTCACAATCGGAGAGTGCTGGTCGTCGGTCCGGGTTCGATCGGCCGCGCCATCGGTCGCGTTCTCGGGGCACTCGGTATGCGTGTCGACGCGGCCGGCACATCCGAGCGGCCGGGAGACGCGGAGTTCGGGAGAATTCGTTCGGTGGACGAGTTACCCGCCTACGCAGGTGAATACGACGTGGTGGTGCTGTCCGCGCCGCTGACCGAGAAGACCCGGGGGCTCGTGAATGCAGAGGTCCTCGGGGCGATGCGTCACGACGCGGGGCTGGTCAACATCGCCCGTGGGCCCGTTGTCGACGAACAGGCCTTGTGTGAGGCGTTGGATTCCGGGGCGATCGGATGGGCCGTGTTGGATGTCTTCGAGGTCGAGCCACTTCCGACGTCGAGTCCGCTGTGGGAGATGGACAACGTGATTCTGACGGCGCATCTGGCCGGTGACGCCGACGACTTCGCCGATCGGCTGTGGACGCTGTTCGAGGACAATCTCGATAGGTATCGGCGGAAAGAGTCCCTGGTCAATGTGGTGGACAAGCAGGCGGGCTACGTCCGCCGGTAGAAGCCGACGCCAATCTATGTGTAACACGCCGTCGCGTGTATTAGTGTCGGTGGAATGCGTGAGATAAACCATTCGGCGGTCGCGTCGACACCCCGCGATGCGGCGTTCGCCTACCTCGACGACTATCGAAACGTCCCGCGGTGGATGTTCGGGATCACGCGGTTCGAGCCGAGGAGTGAGACCACCTCCGGTCTCGGGGCGACGTACGACGCAACCATGCAGATCGGCCCCAAGTCGTTGAATTCGATCGTGCGCGTCACCGAATGGGTCGAGAACGAGCGACTCACGCTCGAATCGGTCGAAGGCCTGTCCAACTCCTCGACCTGGTCGTTCACGGACCTGGATGAGGGCCGGACCCGTCTCGACGTCATCTTCCGTTACAGCCTGCCCGGGGGCATCGCCGGAAAGGTTCTCGGGGCCGTCGTGGAGCCCGTCGTCGGGCAGGCAATTCGGCACACCGAGTCCACTCTCCGATCGCAGCTGGAATCGGCCGAACATCGGTAGTCCCGAATAATCGGTACTCTGGCTAACGTGACGGACGAGCCGGAACGACCCCGCGGTTTGACCTTCGGCCGAGTCGCCGAGGAGTACGACCGCGCTCGTCCTGGATACCCGGCGGCGCTGTACACGGATGTTCTTGCCGGCGGTGCGACCCGCGTGTTGGAAGCGGGAGCCGGCACCGGCAAAGCCACCGTTGCGTTGGCCGAACGCGGCGCTTCTGTGGTTGCGGTCGAGCCGGATTCAGCTATGGCCGAGGTGATCCGACACCGAACCGAGAACATGGACGTCGATGTTCAGGTCACCCGGTTCGAGGACTACGTCGGCGCGCGCTCATCGTTCGATGTCGTCGTGGCCGCTCAGGCGTGGCACTGGGTCGATCCCGATCGAGGAGCCGCGGTGGCGGCTCGTGCATTGGTCCCCGGGGGATCACTTCGGCTGTGGTGGAACATGCCCGGTCAGCTCGACGGGCCGGTGTGGGAGTCGGTGCGGGCTGCGTACATCGCCACCGAGCCGGAAGCCGCACCGCTGTTGGCGCACTCTCTCGGCGTGCAATCCGAGACCGCGGTACCCCGCGCGGCCGGCTTCGGCCCATGGTCCACGTCGACCTACGAGTGGGTTCAGCGTTACACCGCGGACGAATTCTGCGCCATGGCCGCGACGTACTCGAGTCACCTGATTCTCACCGACACACGTCGGCAGGAAGTGCTCCGAGCGGTCCATGCGGCTATCGACAGCCACGGCCACCTGGACTATCACTACGTCACGCAGATGATGACGGCGAATCCAGGCTAGGACATCGTTGTGGTGCAGACGACGAATTGCCGTGCTTCGTAGGCGAATCCGCCTTCGGGGCAGTCGTTGGGGTCGGCGGTTCCGGTCTTGATCTCGGTGACCTTCTCCACGCTCGTCGCGCTGGGGTCTGCGCAATCGACTCGGGCGGGCTCGTCCATTCCGGTACTCGGCACGCTCATGCAGCCGTCGATCACCCAGTCGACGTCGAGGCACAATGCGCCCTGCTCGACACCGTTCAGAGTCTCGTAATACGTCTGGTTGACGTCGGTGGGGCACTGCTCGTTCTCTTCGGCTTTGGCGATGACCTTGTAGTTGGACTCCATGCTGCCGCACTCGGCGTTGTCGATCTCGGCGGCAGTCATCGTGCCACCGAGTTTGACGCACTGGCCGATCTCGACGTCGATGTCGGTGGAGCCACCGGCGTCGATGCCTTCCTGGCCGGACACGTTGTCGGTGGTGGTGGGGGCTGCGGAACTGCTGGAGGCGGTGGTGTCTGCGGCAACGGCAGTGCCGGCGTCGGACGACGAACAGCCCGCGGCGAGCATCAGCGTGAGGGCTGCACCCGCGGCGAGAAGGCCTCGAGATAGTGCGTGCATCGTGGCATGACCTTTTGGACTCGTCCAGACGAAGGAGTAATCCTTCGTCGGCAGCCCCGCGGGCCACCGATGAAAGATTCTCGACTATCCGGGTGGTTTTGCAAAGTCACGAACGGAACACGATGCGCGTCACCCACTTGGTGTTGTGCACACCGGGAAGCGCGGGAACGATGACACGTGCCGGGTAGCCGTGATCGAGCGAGAGATCGACGCCGTTGACTTTCAATGCCAACAGCGAATCGGGATGGAGCGCTTGATTGCCCTGCAGCACAGCACGACCGAATGGGCCACCCTGTTCTATCGAGATGATTTCCGCGGACCTGGGTGCGGGTACCCCTGCCAATGCTGCGAGTTCGGCCAACGGAACTCCCGTCCAACTCTGCGTGGTCGACCATCCTTCGACACAGGCGATGGGAAGTTCGGCGGTGTGCTGAGTCATGGACAGCAGCCTGCCGCGGGAGAGAACCACGGGTTCCGAGTTCTCCGAAGCGCTCTCGACGGACAGAGTCCAGTCTGCGCCCGTCTGTTCTTCGGTGACACCGGCCGCCTCGGCGGTGCGGTTGATTTGAAAGTCGTTGGGCCCGTCGCCGTACGAACGCCCCCGCGGAAGCAGAATTGCTGCCTTGCGTAGGACGCCTCCGACGGTTTGCCCCACCGTCAACACGGCTACGAATCCCATTCCGGCGGCGACCAATCCGATCGCACCTCGTCGGCTCATGGTTTCGTGTGGCCGGCTCGGCGCTTCGTTGCGGGCGCGCAGGACGTCCATCAACGATTCCGATCGAAGGGTCCGCCACATCAGCGGCACTTTGAGACCGAGGTGCACCAGGAATCCGGAGATGAAAACCCAGGCACCGAAGTAGTGAGCGGCGTAGAAGTCGAAGCCGAACACGTAGTCGTACTGGATGTTCAGCACGCCGGTGACGATCTCGAACAGCAGGCCACCGACGAGTGCCAGCAGCGACAGTCGTTCGAGTGCATGTGCGGGCGACCGGACCGGTGGCAGTTCGACGAGCTTGGGCATCACCGACCAGAGCTTGGCGATGACGAGCGGGACGATGATCAGGCCCAACCCGACGTGCAGGCCCTGCGTCAGCTGGTACAGCCAGGCCGGGTTCGTCGGCCAGTCGAAGAACGGTAAACGCAACCACCCGACGGCACCTGGTCTGGCTTGGCCGAATTGCGGCCCGTAGGCACTGTAGGACAGCAGGCCCGTCAGAATCACGATCGGCAGCGCAACGAGCAGCACCGCGCCGAACACCGACGTCAACCACGTGCTGCGCAGCGGACTGCGAAAGCGCGCGAGCGGGTTGGGTGCGTCGGCCATGTATGGCATTCGCTGCCCGACCCGTCCCGGATGTGTGGCGGCGAGTTCCCCTTCCTGTTCCATGGCTCGGTAGAAGGCCTCGGCATCCTCGGCCGTCGACACCTTGGGGCGGCTCGACGCCCATCGGCGGAACAGCATTTCGTATCGGTCGCCCAACGCCGAGGGCAGTGCCGGATAGCGTGCCGCGATCTCGGCCGCTCGCTTGTTCAGCAAAGCCGCTCGGACAGTGTCCACTGTCGCAGAATCGAATTCGGCGGGCAGTGGCCCACCTGCCACGAGAGCGCGCACCAACTCTTCTTGACGGCGAGCCAGGTCGTCGTTCACCTCGTGTACCCGGACGTCCGTACCCCGGTGATGCGATCGAGTCCCGCGGCATCCGCGATCGAATCCAGTTCTGCGAGAAGCTCGGCCTCGGGTGGATAGTGACCGTCGCGTTCGAGCATCAGGGGCGTGCGATGCCCAGCCGTCGCAAAGGTTCGTAGTAGTTCGAGGACTTCGTCGGGCACCGGCTCAGTGTGGGTGTCGTGATAGATGCCGCCGCGGACCGTGCCACCGGCGATGTGGCAGTAAGCAATTCGATCCAGCGGCAGGCGTTCGAGTTCGGTCCACGGGTCGCGGCCCCGATTGAGTGCGTTCGCGTACACGTTGGCGATGTCGAGCACCAGGCTCACGCCGGTCCGCTCGACGAGTTCTGCCAGGAACTCACTCTCGGTCAACTGGTCTTCCGGCCAATCGAACAGGGCTGCAATGTTTTCCACCGCCAGCGGAACCGGCACACCATCCTGCGTTCGTGCGATGTTTCGCGCGAGCGCCGTCAGGGCTTCGTGGGTGCGCGGCACCGGAAGCAGATGACCGGCCTCGATGCCGTCGGCGCGGACGAAGGCGATGTGCTCGCTCACCAGTGGGGATCCGAGCATCGAGGCGACTCGTGCCAGTCGGTCGATACGGTGCTGCTCCACCGGCTCCGCACCGCCCAACGACAACGAGATTCCGTGCGCGACGACGGGAACTCCCAATGCGACGAGGCGATCGGGTGCCTGCTCACCGATCGATTCGGCGATGACCTCGCAGAACGCCAGCCCCGGCAGTTCCGAGACGATGCCGGATATCTCCGAGCGCCAACCGATTCCGAGCCCCACGGGCACTGCGTCGACGTTCAACCTCCACAACCTCCGCCGCCGCATCCCCCACCGCCGCCACCGCAACTGCTGCTGCCGCCGTCGCCTCCGCTGCCACCGCTGTCGCCGCCGAAGCCGAACGACGCGGCCCCACCGGCCTGAGCGGTGCCGTAGCTGAGCGCACCGGCCATCGCTGGATCGAGCATCAGCAGGGCGCCTGCTCCGAAGATGGCTGCCGACATTCCAGCGCGAGTCGGCCCGTATGCGGTGAAGGACGGTCGCGCGCGGGGTGAGAGGTAATCGTTCTCGGCGCGGAGCCGGCGTAGTTCGGTATCTCCCGCGGCTGTCCGACGGCGTCGACGAAGCAGAACCGGCACGGCCGCGAACAGGACGAACACGATCGCGACGAGAAACCAGACGGGCTTGCCGTTCGCGGTGCCGGCGACGATGCGGGCAATCCCGACTGCGATGACGAAGAGCACCGGGAATGCCCGTGTGACAGCGGAGCCGCGAGCGCCGTGCAGCAGACCCTCGTCGACGAGAGTGCTCCGCAGTTGCGCGCAAGTGCCGGACATGTTCGCCACCAGCCGGGAGCGAACCAGTGGGGCCTTACCGCTACCGAGGCGTTCGAGGACGGTGCGGGTGAACCAGTCCAGTTGGGAGCGCTCGGTGGCGGTCAGATCGCGGCGTTTCCTTCCCTGCGAGTCGATGATCTCGGCACCGCGAAGTATTGCCAACGACGCCATGACCGCCTGGGTGTCGCTGGTGAGCACACCGACCTCGGGTGGTGTGAGCACGCGGCCCGCCGACGTCGCCGGGACTTGTCGGTGAGCGGCAATCCAGTTCCCCGCCATCGTCAGGAGTATCGCGAGAACGGCCGCGAGCAGGTACCAGCGGAGAAAGTCTGTGCTGGGGATGCCCCAAGTGTCCGAACCGCTCATGGCCACACCCACTTTCCGTCGGATCCAGCATCTGATGCTCAGTATCGGGCCCGCGGGCGAGAAAGCAACCCCGACCACGTCCCCGCGGGGACGTGTACATCGGTTCGGCGGCGTTCTTGTCGGTGCCTCGTCGTACTGTCGTCGAACATACATTCGACGAATGGGGGCATTCATGGTCGAGACTGCAGACATCGAGACGGAAATTTGCGCGCTGGCCGGCCAGATCGCGGCTGCATCAGCGCAGTATCTGATCCTGGTCGGTGAGTTCGATGCTCGACGCGGGTGGGCCGCGTGGGAGACGAGGTCCTGTGCGCACTGGTTGTCCTGGCGCGCCGGAGTCGATCTGCATACTGCCCGTGAGCAGGTGCGGGTGGCCAAGGCGATGCGCGAGCTGCCCCTGATCACCTCTGCGTACCTGAGCGGCACGGTGTCTTACTCGAAGGTGCGCGCGATGACCCGTGTTGCCACTGCCGACAACGAAGCGTCATTACTGCAGAAGGCGCTCGATGCACCCGCCGCGCACATCGAACGTCTCTGCCGTGGTCTGAAGAAGGCGATGAGGCCGACCAGGGGCAACGGTGTCGATCTCGATCCGTGTGTGGGACGGTGGCGCTGGGACGACGAGGACGGCTCGCTTGTGGTGACGGCGCGCTTTCGGCCCGAGGACGGTAAGCGATTTCTGGCTGCGGTGACCAGGGCCGAGTACGAGCGCACCCGCACCGAGGTTGAATCAGAGGGTGACCGGTCGGCCCCGGCACCGACGAATCCCGTTCCTGCGCTCGTCGCAATGGCGGAGATGGTGTGTGACGCCATCGATTCGCCGGTCGTCTCACCTGCCGCGGAAGTGTTGGTACACCTCGGCGACAGCACCGAAGCAGGATGCGATCATGCTCATTTCGATGACGGGCCTGGTCTGGACGACGAAACTCTCGCTCAGGTGTTGTGCTCGTCGGTCATGCGAGTCGTCGGTCACGGCCGGTTGGGAAAAACTGTGCGGTGGAGTACCACGGCCAAGGCTCCGAGTCGAACCCAGTTGCGTCAGTTGATCATTCGTGATCGATGCTGCTCGGTACCAGGCTGTGGGCGCACCCGGTTTCTGCATGCTCACCACGTCACCTACCGCTCGCGGGGAGGTGCGACGTCACTCGACAACCTGGTTCTACTGTGCGGCGAACACCATCGGGCACTGCACGACGGCTACTTCTTCATCGAATCCCTCGGCCACCAACGGTTCACGTTCCAGCACCCATCGGGAGCAGAGATGGTTCACGCGCCCTCGCTGTCCGGAGATGCCGAGGTCCTCCGGCGGCGATATCAGCACATCGAACCCGACGCGATAGTCCCGAACTGGGGCGGGGAAGGCCTCGACCTGAGCTACGCGACCGACGTTCTGATCACCAACTGGCAGCAGGCTGCATGAAATCGAGCCGCTCAGGGCAAGTTAGTGTGACGGAAAGACTCGGACAAGAAGCGGTGGGATATGAGCGTCGACAGATCGATGGCGGACGAACAGTCCTGGCCGCTGGAACAATGGCCGAGCTGCGAGGATGCGACGAGGCCTGAGAACGACCCGTTCTACGCCGCGCCCGAGGGCTACGAAGCGGCTCTACCGGGGACGATTCTCAAGGTGAGGCCGGTCGAGGTCGCGATGTTCGGCCACGTGCGACAGCGAGTCGACGCATGGCAGCTGCTGTACCGCACCGCCGATCTGGGCGGTGTACCGCAGGCCAGTGTGACGACGGTGCTGCGGCCGCAGAATGCCGAACCGGTGTTGCTCTCGTACCAGTGCGCCATCGACGGCGTCGCGTCCTCGTGCTTCCCGTCCTACGCGCTTCGACGTGGCTCGAAGGCCCTCGGCGCAGTTCCCCAGTTCGAGTTTCTTCTGGTTCTGCATGCCCTGCGCCGCGGATGGACCATCTCGATCCCCGACCACGAGGGGCCGGACGGTCATTGGGGGTCGCCGCAGGAACCAGGATTCTGCACACTCGACGCGATCCGCGCGGCGCTGTCGTTCGAGTCGCTGGAGCTGCACGAGAGCACGCCCGTCGCATTGTGGGGATATTCGGGCGGCGGGCTCGCGACGTCGTGGGCCGCAGAAATGGCCCCTGAGTACGCACCGGAGCTCGAGCTCGTCGGTGCCGCCCTCGGCTCCCCCGTCGGCGACCCGGGTTCCGCGTTCACCAGGCTGAACGCAACGCTGCACGCGGCCTTGCCGACGCTTGTAGTCGCGGGATTGCGACGCACGTACCCCGACCTCGATCGCGTGGTGCGTCAGTACGTCAACGAGGACGGAATGCGCATTCTCGATTCCGTCGAATCCATGACGACCGTCCGTGCCGTCAGACGCTTGGCTCGGCACGATCTGGACAACTACATCGATATTCCGCTCGCCGACCTGCTCGCCCTACCCGAGATCGTGCAGGTGTTCCAGGACATCCAGCCCGGTCGTACTGCTCCGTCGGTGCCGCTGCTGGTCGTGCAGGCCGTGCACGACCAGATCATTGCCGTCGACGACGTCGATGGCCAGGTCGATCGGTATCTCGAAGCCGGCGCACACGTGACGTATCTGCGAGATCGGCTGAGCGAGCACCTGTCGCTGCATCCACTCAGTGCGCCCCTGACCCTCGATTGGCTGGCCGATCGATTCGCCGGGCTTCCTGTTGCCGAACCGGCGACCAGAACGGTGTGGTCGACGGCATTCTCGTTCGCGGCAGTACGTGGATTGATGTCTCTGACCTGGACCACCGCCCGAGCATTGACCGTCGGCGTCAGGGCGTAGCTACTCTCGGTGCGATGCAGCGAACCTGGGTACGGATTCTGACCGGAACGATCGCGACGCTGGGCATCGTCACCGGACTGGTAGCGATGATCGCGTACTACACCGACACCCGCATCAACGTTCTGATCGCGCTGGCATCGTTCGTTCCTCTGATGCTCGTCGCCGTCGTCGTCGGTGCTGTCGTCGCGCTGATCGGCAGGCAATGGATTCTGGCGGCGGTGTCCGCGGTCGTGTTGGCAGCAGCCGCAGTGGCGTACGCACCTCTGTACGTGGCCGACGCGGCATCCCAGGACGAGGCGAGTGGCGATGCCGTCCGGCTGCGGGTGATGCAGGCCAACCTGATGGTGGGCAGCGCCGATCCGTCGGTCGTCGTTGGATCGGCACGCGACAATGCCGTCGACGTCGTGACAATCCAGGAACTGACAGATGCGTCGGTGCTCGGGCTGAGGGATGCCGGCATGGAGCAACTCTTTCCGTACAGCTACCTGCGGGCGTTGCCGACGGGTGGTGGAGGTGCCGGAATCTACAGTCGCATACCGCTGTCCGACAACCGCGAACTCGCCGGCTACGGGCCCGTGAACCTGGCCGCCTCCGTCGACGTTCCCGGATCGGAGCCAGTGACGCTGCTGGCCGTCCATCCCGGCCCCGCATACGTCACCCCGGCCGATATCTGGACCGCCGAATTGGACACGCTCCGTGGCGATCTCGAGGCGGTGTCTGCGAGCGGTCCCGTCATCGTCAGCGGTGATTTCAACACCACGTATTCGCACAAGAAGTTCAGGAACCTACTCGATGCCGGATACTCCGATGCTGCAGCACAATTGGGGATGGGGCTGATACCGACCTATCCCACGGACAAGGGCACTCCCGCCGTCGTCGGCATCGACCACATTCTCACCAATTCCGGGCACGCCCGATCGCTGGAAAGAATCGACCTCCCGGGATCGGACCACCACGGTCTGATCGGGGAGATCGAGTTCTCCCGAGTCAGCTGACGCGCGCCGACTGTTTGCGAGACTTGCCGCACTGCAACAGAATTCGCACCTTGGCCGGGGTTCCGTCGAGTGAGGTCACGATGTCGTCGCGGGTCTGTGCTGCGGCGTCGGACACCTGCTCGAGGGACGTGACGGCCGGGTCGAGCGTCGCGACGATCTCGACCACGCGCTGTCCCCTGTCCGAGACCGAGCGACCGGAGGCCGAGACGACACCGTCGTGACCTGCCAGCGACTTGGCTGCACTACGGGCCGCGGTGCCCAGGTCGACGCTGAGCCTGCCGTCGACCTGCACTCCGTCCACGTCCGTGACGTCGGCCGGCGTGGATCCGAAGGCCACGGTCCCGACCGATCGACGCGGCAGATGCGCGAGCAACCACCACAGACCCAGCAGGATCAGCACGACAGCGGCTACGCCGAGGGCCCAGGGCCACCAACCGGCGTCGACGGCGGTGTCGACGAACGCGGCGTCCAGCCGCTCGCGGCCGGGAAGCTCGCCGCGTTCCCACGCGATGGCTCCGCCGCCGAGTGCGATCAGAGCCAGCCCGACGACGGCTGTGCCGGTGCGGTCGAGCGATGCGGTTGCACGTTTCACAGCTGCTGTCCTTTCATGAGGCCTGTCCTGTCGTTCGCACTCGGGTGCGGACCTTGGGTGCCGACGCGAGTGGACGGAGGGCGTCGTCCACGGACGTCGCGACTGCGGACTTCAGAGCCGAGGTGTCGGTACCGGCCACGGTCGATACGGCGACGGTGACCTTCTTGTTGCCTGCCTTGGCGGACGCGGTGTCGACGCCGACACTGTCGAGGGCTGCAGATCGCGCGACGGCGGCGATGTCGCCCTTGCGAAGCCAGACACCCTGCTCGGTGAGAGCACGGTGGGTGCGACGACGCGGGCGAAGTGCCACGAACACGAGAACGAATCCGACGACGACCGCGGCGATACCTGCGGGCAGCATCCACTGTTGAGCGGTGAGCCCGTCGAGGTTCGAGGCGGCCGGGCCGACCCACTCGGAACCGTCGAGAGCGCCCAACTTCAGCAGCGCCTCGCGGCCGAGTACGACTCCGGCCGCGATGAGAACGAGAGCGAACAGGACGGCCGGAACAGCTGCGGTGGGGTTGGCCACCGGCTTCTTACTTGCTTGCTCTGTCACTGCACTCTCCCTTCTTCGCTGGTGGGCTCGGCCGGCACGCATTCGACGGTCACGTCGACTCGGTCGACGGTGTAGATACCCAGTTCGGACAGATCTCTGGCCACGGCGGCGCGAACGTTCGCAGCCACCTTCGCCAACGGGGAGGGCCAGGTGACTCCTACGGAGACCTTCGCTCGCACTCGCGTACCGGTGATCGTCACATCGGCCTTCGGCAGATCACGCCCACCCAGAAGGTGCAGTCCGGGTTGACGGTCGGTGACGGAGTCGGTGCCGCGGGCAGCCAGGACGGCCAGCCGTTCGACCGCTTTGTGCTTGATCTCCAGGGAACCGCGATCGCTGGGATCTGCGAGGGTCCCTGGGGCTGCCGGTGTCGCTGGCGTTGTCGGGGCTGCTGCTGTGTCAGTCACGACCGCGACCACGCATGATCGAGTTCAGGTCCAGTTCACCGTCGATGTAGCGGCCGACGAAGTAGCCGAGCCCACCGAGGACGATGGCGATGAGGAAGCCGGTGAAGCCGCCGGCTGCTGCGGCGATGGCCAGCAGAAGTCCCACGAACAAACCGATGGTTGCAGTGGTCATGGTCTTGATCTCCAGTCAGAGTGTTCGGAATCCAAGGGTTCAGATGTCGAGGTGTCAGATGTCGAAGTAGTTGCGTCGAGTGACGCGTTTGCGAAGCCGGGCGATGCGTTTCGGCAGTGTGCGCAGTGGCGTCGGTACCGAGGACGAACGGAACGCTGTCGGTGCGCTGGCAGTGTTGGTCGGAGTCGACGGAAGTACGGCGAACCGGCGGTCGACTTCGGCCAGCTCTGCCATGTACCGGGCGGGATCACCACCGATGTCGGGGTGGTGTTCTCGGGCCACAGCGCGCCGGGCCGCCTTGTACTCGGCGGCCCGGTTGCGCGCTGAATGCTCGTTCACCTGGTCAGACTCGCACAATTCAGACCCGCACGACATCCTCGACGGTGACGTGCACGGGCCCGTCGACCATTGCCGCGACGGTGCTACGCACTGCCTCGGCGGTCTCCCGTACGGCGACGCCGAACTGGAGAGTGACGTGTACCTCGGTGCCGTCGTCTGCGATCCGGATGCCGGCGACGCGGCGTCCGGGTAGATAGGTCGCAGCCTCGCCGAACATGCCGCCGTGCAGCCCGACGACACCGTCGATCGCCAGTACGGCATCGGCGATGTCCTCGGACTTGTCACGGTCCGTCGGGTTCGGGTCGGTCACTGCACTCGGGTGGAGGCGGTCTCGGTGGTCTCCTCTTCGTCCGAGCCGTCGTCGAGGTAGATGTCGTGGACGACGATGTTGACCTCGGTGACCTCGAGGCCCGTCATGCGCTCGACGGCATTGATGACGTTGCGGCGGATGCCTGCTGCGAGGTCTGCGATCGAGACGCCGTAATCGGCGACGATGTCGATGTCGACCGCTGCCTGACGCTCGCCGACCTCGACCGAGACGCCCTGCGACTGGTTGACGCGGGCACCCGGGATGCGCTCGCGCAGGGCACCGATCGCGCGGCTGGCTCCGCCGCCGACGGCGTGGACTCCCTGGACCTCACGGGTGGCGATGCCGGCGATCTTCGAGACGACGGTATCGGCAATGGTGGTGCGGCCCTGCGAGCTGACGAGCACGGAGTCCGACTTCGTGGTGATGTCGGTCTTGCCTTCGCCTGCTGCGGATACGGTTGCCTTGGTGTCCGTCGTGGAGCTCATGACTGCCTCTCTTCGCTGAGTAGTGGTGCACAGTGTGTGTC
This sequence comes from Rhodococcus sp. 1R11, assembly GCF_004563845.1. Lineage (NCBI taxonomy): Bacteria > Bacillati > Actinomycetota > Actinomycetes > Mycobacteriales > Nocardiaceae > Rhodococcus > Rhodococcus sp. 1R11. The sequence continues at coordinate 44,380 of NZ_SPNG01000017.1, forward strand.
AGGAGTTGGTCGTAGCTCGATCACCGAAACGCACGTACAAATAAAGTGACCTACGTCATAGATTACGTCTGGGGGCCCGATGGAGTGGAGAGATGCATCGGACCGCGTACTCGTCGGCGCAGCCGCGCTCGGCGAGACGGATGCGTTCGAGGAGATCGTGGGGCGATACGGACCGGAGATGTTTCGGTACGCCCGAAACATGCTGTCCGATCAGGGTGCAGCAGAGGAGGTGGTGCAGGACGCGTTCGTCGCAGCGTGGAAGGGGCTCGACAACTTCCGGGGCGATTCGGCTCTGCGCACCTGGCTGTTCTCGTTGGTCTCGCACAAAGTGATAGATCATCGCCGGCGTCGTAGCGTTCCTCCTGCGGAAGACTGGGTATTCGAGCGCAAGAGCACAGGCGCGGGAAGTGATCCCGAGGCGGACGTCGAAGCAGACAGCTTCATGGCCGAACTGGGTGTCGCGCTGGCGGAGTTGCCCTATCGGCAGCGGGCCTGCTGGTTGCTTCGGGAGGTCGAGGGCCTGACCCATCCGGAGATCGGCGTGATCATGACGTTGTCCGCAGGAGCAGTACGAGGTCAATTGACCAGAGCACGAGCAACATTGAGCGAAAGGTTGGCGACATGGCGAACCCGGTAGAACCGAATGCGGTTCTCGCGCGTGCTGCCACCGAGCTTCGGGAGGCACCGCAAGAACCGAACTGGGTGGACATCAGCTCGTCCATCCTCGCGAAAGTGCGCAACACGACGCGTCGCACCTGGCCGATCGACAGCGCCTTCCCGGCGGGTTCAGCGGCCGATCCACGGGACTCACTGCGAATCAGCGATCACATCGTCAAGACGACGCTCCGCCGTGCTCTCGCGGGCGTACACGGCGCGCAGCCCACCGAGATCGACCTCGATCTCGACGATCACGCCTGCACAGGTCTGTTCGTCGCGGTGATCGGCGTGTACGGCGACGATCTGCAGGCGGCAGGCGAAGAACTGGCATCGATCGCCATCGATGTGGTCGCGGACCTGCTCGGAGTCACCCTTGGCAGGGATGCGGTCGAAATCCGCGTCGACGACATCGAGGAGCGTTAGCGGGGTCGGTGTAAAAACTCCGTCATGACCGCAGGTCGTGGGCGTAGGAAAGCGTAAGGAACGCGTTTTCGCTCGGCCGCGGGATTCAAGATCGAGCAATGACCGAATTGCTCTGTCTCACGGTGGCCGCGTTCGTCGCGGTCTACCTCTTCGTCGCTCTTCTCGATCCGGAGAGGTTCTGACGGCGCCATGAATCCTGCTCTGCTTGCCGGTCTTCAGATCGGCATCGTGATAGTCGTGTTGGCGGCGGCGTACGTGCCGCTCGGTGACTACATGGCCCGAGTGTTCGGTTCGACCCACGACACTCGGGTCGAGAGTCTGCTCTACCGGGTGGCCCGGGTGAACTCGTCGTCGGAACAGACCTGGGTCGGCTATTCCACCAGCCTGCTCGGATTCTCGTTCGCCGGAGTCGCATTCCTGTTCGTACTGCAGCGGATTCAGGGTGTGCTCCCGCTGAACGGCGGTCTGTCGGGGGTGAGTCCGGCAATGGCGTTCAACACCGCGGCGTCGTTCGTCACCAACACCAACTGGCAGTCGTACGTCCCCGAGACGACGATGTCCAACCTGACGCAGCCGCTGGGGCTCGCGGTGCAGAACTTCGTCTCTGCTGCAGTCGGTCTCGCGGTGGCGATCGCCGTCGTGCGCGGCTTCGTTCGGGTGTCGACGGGTGGTGAACTCGGTAATTTCTGGGTCGACCTCACGCGCGGGACGCTCCGTATTCTGCTGCCGCTCTCCGTGCTCGTCGCGGTGATCATGCTGACTCAGGGCACCGTGATGTCGTTCTCGACCGGCTTCACCTCCACCGGCCTCGATGGGCAGACGGTCACCAATGCGCTTGCGCCCGTTGCCTCGCAGGAGGCGATCAAGGAGATCGGCACCAACGGTGGTGGCATTCTTGCGGCCAACTCGGCGCACCCGTTCGAGAACCCGACTCCACTGACCAACATCGTGCAGGTCATCTCGTTGCTGCTGGTCCCGGTGGCCCTCACTCGTACGTTCGGCACGATGATCGGCAACCGCAAGCAGGGCCTGACTCTGTTGGCGGTGATGGCAACGCTGTGGGCCACGCTGTTGGCGGTGACGTTGTTCGCCGAATCCGGTACTCGTGGAGTCGCAGCAACGGCCGCGGGCGCGATGATGGAAGGCAAGGAAGTTCGCTTCGGCATCCCGGCCTCGGCCCTGTTCGCTGTCTCCACCACCGGAACGTCCACCGGCGCAGTCAATTCGGCGCACGACAGTATGTCTGCGCTGGGCGGCGGAGCAGTGTTGCTGAACATGCTGTTCGGCGAGATCGCGCCGGGTGGCGTCGGCACCGGGCTCTACGGATTGCTGGTGCTTGCGGTCATCGCGGTCTTCGTCGGTGGCCTGCTCGTCGGCCGGACCCCGGAATTCCTCGGTAAGAAGCTGGGTCGACGGGCCATCACGATGGCTGCGCTCTCGGTTCTCGTGATGCCGATCCTCGTGCTCGTCGGAACGTCGATCACGGTGATACTCGAGTCGACGACGAGCTATCAGGGCAACCCCGGCATCCACGGATTCACCGAGGTGCTCTACGCCTACGCCTCCGCTGCGAACAACAACGGCAGTGCTTTCGGCGGCTTGACGGTGACGAGCGACTGGTTCCAGATCTCCCTCGGTATCGCGATGCTGCTCGGCCGGTTTCTGCCGATCGTCTTCGTATTGGCCCTGGCCGGTTCGCTTGCGACGACCAAACGCAGCGCGCCCAACGCCGGCACCCTGCCCACCGATGGACCGTTGTTCGGCACGCTGCTGATCGGTACCTCAATCCTGGTCGCGGCCCTCACCTTCTTCCCCGCACTTGCTCTCGGACCCATAGCAGAGGCCATGCAATGAACCTGTCATTGAACACCGCTCTACCCGGCGCGTTCCGCAAACTCGATCCGCGTCACCTGGCTCGCAACCCGGTCATGTTCGTCGTATTCCTCGGCTCGATCGTCACGACGATCCTGTCGATCGCCCAGCCGTCGGTGTTCGCCTGGTTCGTCACCGGCTGGCTGTGGTTCACGGTGCTGTTCGCGAACCTCGCCGAATCGGTCGCCGAAGGTCGCGGCAAGGCGCAGGCCGCCAGCCTGCGAAAGGTCAAGCAGGACACTGTTGCTCGCAGACGGACCGCCGCTGGCGTCGAGGAGGTCGCAGGTGCGGAATTGGCCGTCGGCGACGAGGTGATCGTCTCGGCCGGTGAGGTCATTCCCGGCGACGGCGACGTCATCGAGGGCATCGCAACCGTCGACGAATCTGCCATCACCGGTGAATCGGCTCCTGTGGTCCGTGAATCCGGCGGCGACCGCTCGGCCGTCACCGGCGGCACCATCGTGCTCTCCGACGAGATCGTCGTCAGAATCACTGCAGCGCAGGGCGAGACGTTCGTCGACCGGATGATCGCACTCGTCGAAGGTGCGGCGCGGCAGAAGACGCCGAACGAGATCGCCCTGAACATCCTGCTCGCGTCGCTGACCATCGTCTTTCTCTTCGCGGTCGTCGCCATCGGACCGATGTCCGATTACGCTGGGCAGCAGCAGGACCCGATTCAATTGATCGCTCTGCTCGTCTGCCTCATCCCCACCACCATCGGTGCTCTGCTCTCCGCCATCGGCATCGCAGGCATGGACCGCCTGGTGCAGCGCAACGTACTGGCGATGTCCGGCCGCGCAGTGGAGGCCGCGGGTGACATCGACACACTGCTGATGGACAAGACCGGAACCATCACGTTCGGTAACCGTCGCGCCACCGGCCTGCATCCGGCGACGGGCGTCGACGCCGCCGAATTGGCTCGCGCCGCTCGGCTGTCGTCGCTGGCCGACGGCACCCCCGAGGGACGCAGCATCGTCGAACTGGTCGAGCGAGACTTCGAATCCGTTACGGCAGAGGGTGAATCCGAGCGCGGCGAGTTCGTGGCGTTCACGGCGCAAACCCGGATGAGCGGGTTGGACCTACCGGGCATGGAGATCCGTAAGGGCGCAGCGGATTCGGTCTACAGCTGGATTCGCGAGGGCGGCGGGACGGCCGATCTGGACGGCACCGTGCACGACATCGCCCAGAACGGCGGCACTCCGCTGGTGGTCGCGGTACGCGAAACCGGCTCCGCTGCCCGTGCTCTCGGCGTCGTCGAACTCTCGGACGTCGTCAAACCCGGCATCGCAGAACGGTTCGCGCAGCTGCGGGCCATGGGCATCCGAACCGTGATGGTCACCGGCGACAACCCGCTGACCGCCAAAGCCATTGCCGCCGAGGCAGGCGTCGACGACTACCTGGCCGAGGCCACTCCCGAGGACAAGCTCACGCTCATCCGGCAGGAGCAGGAAGGCGGCAGGCTCGTCGCGATGACCGGCGATGGGACCAACGACGCCCCGGCTCTCGCCCAGGCCGACGTCGGTGTCGCGATGAACACCGGCACTTCGGCGGCCAAGGAAGCCGGCAACATGGTGGACCTCGATTCCGATCCGACCAAACTGATCGAAATCGTCGAGATCGGCAAGCAGTTGCTCATCACACGCGGAGCTCTGACGACGTTCTCACTGGCCAACGACCTGGCGAAGTACTTCGCGATTCTGCCGGCGATGTTCTCCACCGTCTACCCCCAGCTGGGTGGGCTCAACATCATGCACCTGGCGACCCCGGAATCGGCGATCCTGTCCGCGGTGATCTTCAACGCGCTGGTGATCGTGGCGCTGATTCCGTTGGCACTCAAAGGTGTTCGATACACTCCGGCGTCCGCGGCTGCGTTGCTGCGGCGGAACCTACTGGTCTACGGCGTCGGTGGCGTCATCAGTCCGTTCGTCGGTATCTGGCTCATCGACCTGCTCGTTCGTCTCATTCCAGGGATTGGCTGACCATGCGTTTCGTACAGGGATTTCTCCGTCAGGTCGTCGCCGGCTTCGCAGTGCTGCTGGCGCTCACCGTGATCCTCGGCATCGCGTATCCGGCTGTGGTCTGGGGCATCAGCCGCATCGGCACCGACTCCGCCGAGGGGTCGCCGCTGCGTGACGGACAGGGCTGCGTCGTCGGAAGCTCGTTGATCGGCGTCGACCCGCAGGTCGCTCCGGGCGATCCGGATCCGTACTTCCACACCCGGGTGACCGGTTCGGTCACCGACGACAACGCATTCGCTCCCGGTGACCCGGCCGCCGCACTGCCGACCAATCAGGGCCCGTCGAGCGAGGTACTCGCGTCGTTCGTCGAGCAGCGCCGGGCCGCCATCGCCGCCCGGGAGAACGTGGACCCGTCCGCGATCCCGGCCGACGCCGTCACCGGCTCCGGATCCGGTATCGATCCCGACATCAGTCCTGCCTACGCGGCCCTCCAGGTCGCCCGGGTGGCGCAGGTCAACGGCGCGCCGGTGAGCGAGGTGGAGGCTCTGGTCGACGAGTACACCCGCGGCCCGCAGTACGGTGTACTCGGTGCCGAAGCGGTGAATGTCCCGGAGTTGAACCTGGCACTGCGGGACGCATACCGGCCGGGTGAGGAGACAGGCTGTGGCGGACAGGGGTGAGTTGCGGATCTACCTCGGCGCCGCGCCCGGCGTCGGCAAGACGTTCGCCATGCTCGGCGAAGCTCGCCGGCTGCAGGATCGCGGACGTGACGTGGTCGCGGCCGTCGTGGAAACGCACGGTCGGGCGCGAACCATCGAGGCGCTCGAGGGCATCGAAGTCCTGCCGATGGCCACGGTCCGTTATCGCGGATCCTCGGCGCATGAACTCGATCTCGACGCGGTCCTGACTCGTCGCCCCGAGGTGGTACTCGTCGACGAGCTGGCGCACACCAACACCCCGGGCAGTGTCCACGACAAGCGGTGGCAGGACGTCGAAGTGCTGCTCGACGCGGGCATCGATGTCATCTCCACCCTCAACGTGCAGCACCTCGAATCTCTGAACGACGTGGTGCAGCAGATCACCGGTGTTCCGCAGCGAGAGACGGTTCCCGACAGCGTGGTTCGGGCCGCAGACGAAGTCGAGCTGGTCGACATCACACCCGAGGCGCTGCGGAGCAGGCTGCGGCACGGCAACGTCTACGCCGCCGACAAGGTGGACGCCGCGCTGAGCAACTACTTCCGCGGCGGCAACCTGACGGCTCTGCGTGAGCTCGCACTGCTGTGGATCGCCGACCAGGTCGACGCCGCATTGGTGAAGTACCGCAAGGACAATCGCATCACCGACACCTGGGAGGCACGTGAGCGAGTGGTCGTCGCCGTGACGGGCGGCCCCGAGTCGGAAACCCTGCTGCGGCGGGCGAGTCGGATCGCCTCGAAGTCGAGTGCCGAACTGATGGTCCTGCACATCGTTCGCGGAGACGGCCTCATGGGCGTGTCCGCACCGCAGATGGGTTCCGTGCGCAAGCTCGCCGCCGGCCTCGGTGCGAGTGTGCACAGCGTGGTCGGGGACGACGTGCCCACCACTCTGCTCGATTTCGCGCGCGGAGTGAACGCCACCCAGTTGGTGATCGGCACCTCGAGAAGGTCCCGCGCCGCCCGCATTCTCGACGAGGGTATCGGCGCGGCCGTGGTGCAGAACTCGGGAAAGATCGACGTGCACATGGTCACTCACGCCGAGCAGGCCCGTCGGCGGAGTCTGCAGGTCGATTCGGGGCGTCGACGGGTGATCGCCTGGCTGGCCGCGGTTCTGGTGCCCTGCCTGGCCGCCGCGGTGTTGAGCACGGTCGGTCCGGACTTCGACTCGAGCGGCGAGAGCGCCCTGTTCTTCATGGTGGTGCTGTGTGTGGCGCTGCTGGGAGGTGTTGCACCGGCGGCACTCTCGGCGCTGATCGCAGGATTTCTGCTCAACTACTTCTTCACCACACCCCGATACAGCCTGACGATCGCCGAGCCGGACAACTTCGTCGTGACCGTCGTACTACTGCTGGTCGCTGTTGCGGTCGCGGCCCTGGTGGATGCCGCCGCTCGGCGGACGCGTCAGGCACGCCGGGCGACCCAGGAAGCCGAACTGTTGACGCTGTTCGCGGGGTCCGTCCTGCGCGGTGCCGATCTGGGTGCGCTGCTCGAGCGCGCACGCGAGACGTATCGGCAGTCCGGCGTCGCATTGTGGGACAACCAGTCCCGCACCGTCGTGGGCAGCTCGGGCGAGAATCCGCCGACCGACCGGGCCGGAGCCGACACCGAGATCGACGCGGGAGATTTCACATTGCTGCTCGTCGGCGAACGCACCCGCGCCCACGATCGACGTGTCCTGGCAGCGGTGGCCAACCAAGCCGCGGGCATGGTGCGCCAAGCCCGGCTCGCCGAGGAAGCCAGCCGCGCCAACGCATTGGCCGAGGCCGACGCGTTGCGTCGAGCATTGCTCTCGGCCGTCAGCCACGATCTACGGACGCCGCTGTCGGCGGTCAAGGCAGCCTCGTCGTCGCTGCGCAGCACCGACGTTCAGTTCTCGCCCGAGGACACCGATGAACTGCTCGCCACCATCGACGAGTCGGCCGACCAGTTGACGGCACTGGTGACCAATCTCCTCGACTCCTCGCGGCTGCAAGCCGGCGTGGTGCAACCCAGTCTGCGTCCCGTCTTCGTCGACGACGTGCTGGCGGGCGCGCTGTTGGGGGCCGACGAGCGGGTGCGGGTCGAGGTGGGCGACGTCGAAGTGCTCGCCGATCCCGGACTGCTCGAACGAGTGCTCGCGAATCTGGTGGACAACAGTGCCCGCTACGCCCCCACCGGCGAGATCATCGTGCGCGCCGCAGTGCACGGTGAAGTGGCCACGATCTCCGTCGTCGACCACGGCCCCGGCATCACCGTCGGGGCGGAAGCGACGATGTTCGACGCGTTCCAACGCCTCGGCGACCGTGACAACTCGGTGGGCGTCGGACTCGGCCTGTCGGTGGTGCGAGGATTCGTGCGGGCCATGGGCGGTACCGTCACGGCGTCGGACACCGTCGGCGGAGGGCTGACGATGACGGTCGAGTTGAAGGCGGCGAGCAGGTGAAGGTACGGGCGCTCGTCGTCGACGACGAACCACAGATAGTGCGGGCGCTGCGGATCAATCTGAACGTCCGCGGATTCGAGGTCGTCAGCGCGGCTACGGGCGGGGAAGCACTGCGGGTGGCCGCGAACTTTCACCCGGACATCGTGATCCTGGACCTCGGTCTGCCCGACATCGACGGTATCGACGTCATAGCAGGTCTGCGTGGATGGACCGATGTGCCGATTCTGGTGCTGTCGGCGCGCACCGACTCGGCCGACACAGTCGAGGCACTCGATGCCGGAGCGGACGATTTCGTGACCAAGCCGTTCGGCATGGACGAGCTGTTGGCGCGGCTCCGCGCGGCCCTGCGCCGCGGTCCGCAATCGGTGCCGGACCCTATCGTCGAGACGGCAGACTTCACCGTCGACCTCGCTGCCAAAACCGTTGTTCGGCAGGGCGAGAACGTGCACCTGACGCGCACCGAGTGGGGGGTGCTGGAGTTGCTCGTCCGCAACGAAGGAAAGCTGGTGTCGCAGAAGGAGATTCTGCGTACCGTGTGGGGGCCCGGGCACGAACGCGAAACGCATTATCTGCGAATCTATCTCGGCCAACTACGGCAGAAGTTGGAACGAGACCCGGCGGCACCGGTGCATCTGATCACCGAAACCGGTATGGGCTATCGATTCGTGAGCTGATCATCGGTGCCCCGGGTGCCCGAGCATCGTGTTGTAGGTCCGTACGAGGGTGACCAGCGCGGCGTCTTCGGCAGCAGTGGAGGTGGACAACGACCGGCCGTGCACCCACGCGAGTCTGTCTCGAGCTGCTTCCATGATCAGGTGCTCGTCGGCGTCGGGCGAGAGACCGAGTTTGGTTGCCGGAGTGGGATGTTTGACGAGGCGTCGGAGCTCCTGGGTCACCGGGGAGGTGGGGTCGGCGGTGAGCATCGCTTCGAGGTGCCCGAACAGCACGACGGTGTGCAGGGCCGGGTCGGACCGGAGCCGATCGACGATGTCGCGGATGTGGTCGCGTTCGGGGCGGCTGTACGCGAGTCGGTCGAGTTCTCCGATGATGCGGTGGGCGCGTTTGACGGCGGCGAACGCCGCGAGATGGGTCGAGAGAATACTGTGCAATCGCGGAACGCAGGACTGCGTGACGAGCCATTCGTTGAGCGCCGCGGCCCCCTGCGCGGCGACCTCGCGGCCGTGGAGAGTCCCGTATTCGCCGAGCAGGTCGACCAATCGGCCCCGCACCTGAGGTGGGACGGACGCGTCGTCCTCGGAATCGAGCAGGTCGATCAGGTCGAACGGCGCGATCCCGGAGAGTGCGTGCAGTGCTCGGGCATCGGCTTCGGTGAGCGCCCCGGTGTGCGAGGTCTCGGCGAGAAGTCCCGCGATCGGCACGACGGTCATGACGGTGTCGACGAGCCGACTCGCCAGCAGCGCCGCGTGCTCGTCGGCGTGCGCGAGCGGATTGCGCGTGCCGAGGGCGCCTTCACCGAATGCGTCGGCGCGTGAGAGCACCCCGAGGGTGGTCAGCGGCGTGAAGCCGAGTTGTCGGAGGAACTCGATCTCGTCGGCGCGGGGAGCGCTGTCGAACAGGAACACCGCGGCGTCGGCGTCGACCGATGCAGTACGGGTCTGCTCGAACCCGTCGATCAGCACGCGACGGGTTCGGGTCTCGTTCTCGGCGGTCAGCGTCGCCAACCCGGGTGTGTCGACGAGGGTGTAGTTGCGGATCGCGGCCGAGGGCAGCCAGCGATGCAGGTAGGCGACCTCGTGCGGCTCGACCGGTAGGTGGCCGATCCGTCCCCGGTCGGTCGGCACGGGCACGCGCGTCCCGTCGAGAAGGACGGCCTCACCCCGGGCAGGGGCACCCTCCTGATACACCGAGACCAGGTTGGTCGCTTCCAGCGCGGCGGTCTCGGCGACGTTGGCACCGATCAACGCGTTCACGAGCGTCGACTTGCCGGCTTTGAGGCGGCCGACGATGACGATGCGGGGCGGGGACCACAGCAGCGTGCCGATGCGGTTGGCGTGACCGGCGAGCTCGGGACCCAGGCCTGCGAGCGCGTGCAGGGCGTGGTCGAGTGCGGCGCGGACCGGATCGAGGGGTGGGCGGGGTGCGGTCACAGTGCTGCCCCCTTGGTCGTGCTCATGGACCTGTCAGTGGACGGCTTCGTGGCCGTGAGTTCGACGATGAGAGCTTCGGCACGAGTGATGTTGCCGCGCACCACGTTCAGGTTGTTCTCGAGCCGGGTGAGCTTCTTCTCCCGTGTCGCGCGATCGGACCGCGCGCTCTCCTCTGCATCCTTGATCTGCTTCTGCAGCTGCGCGATCGAGGTCTTGAGGTGCTCGCGGTAGCGGATGACGATCTCGGGGCGGGCGAGAGCGAGGGCACCGTCGATCGTGCGGGCGGTGGTCGTCTTGGTCGAGGTGGTGGTCTCGCGCATCCACGTCATCAGGTTGGTCTTGCCGGCTCGCATCGCCCGGAATCCGAGATTGACTCCTACCCAAGCGATTCCGACGACGGCTCCGACGCCGACGACGGTGGACACGCCGATGATTCCACCGAGCATGGACGAGCCCATCACGCCCATCGTGAGCATCGACGGGTCGAGCAGTCCCTGACGTTTGCCGGCAACGGTGTGGGTCTCGAGGGTGCGTCCGGACAGGGTGGCCACGACCTGGTCGTAGATGTCGTTCCACACCACATCGGAGTCGAATCGCGGTTTCACGATGGTGGTGTAGAGCTGTTCGAGAAAGACCGTCATCGATCCGGCCATCGCGGACTGGAAGTCCTTCTCCATCTCGGCGGTGAAGTGCTGCGGATTTCTGCGCAGTACCTCCATGCCGTTCTTGTTGATGCGGGCGGTCCACTTCTCTCGGATGGCATCGAGACGCCGGTCGAGCTCGTCGGTGGCGGACTGGCGAATCAGCGTCAGGTCGCGTTGGAGGTACTGCTCCCACTGTTGGGAATGATCTTTCAGATCCTGCAATTCGTCGAGTTGAGTGGTCAGGTCCGGGACCACCCGGCCGGCGTCGGTGATCGCTGCGATCTGAACCTCGAGATCCGCGGCGAGACTGCGGAGACCACCGACTGCGGTGCGCAGTCCACTGGCAACCGGGAGGCGATCTGCCACAGCCAGTTTCGCGTCGATCGTGGCACGCAGGGCGGTGATACCGGAACGCTGCTCGGCACGCTCGCGTAGGTCGCCGGGCGGCATTTCGGCGGCGGCGACGGCCCGCAGGCTCGATACCCCGAGGACGGGGACCTCCCGACCGAGGTGCTCGCGCAGAAGCGCAGTGTTCTTCTGCACGATCGGTTTCCAGCGCCGGACGTTCTTGTCGGTCTTGGTCACTGCCACGATCAGCGCCTCGACCCCACCGCCGGCTGCGGTGACGAACTCCATCTCGGGTGCGGTCAGGGGAGTGGAGGCGTCACAGACGACGATCACGACGCAGGCCTGAGCGAGGCTGTCGGTGGCCAAGGCGGCATAGGAGGGGTCGAGCCCGCCGACGCCGGGGGTGTCGATGACCGTCGTGTGCCCCATTCGGTTGTCGGGCACAGCGACCACCGCGCGGGTAGGGAGTTCGACGGCCCGCGCGTCGCGCACCCGTGCGCCTTCGCACGACACCCAGTCCGCCAGAGCCGAATGCGGAACCGATTCGGTGCGATCGGGATAGATCAATTCTGCTACGGCATCGTCGGTGTCGGTGGTGGTGAACGCCAAGGTCGTCGACGTCGTCACGTCCACCCCGACCGGTGATGCAGCACGGTGACCGATGAGAGCGTTGACGAGAAAGCTCTTGCCGCGCTTGACTTCTCCGACGACCACGACGGTACGGGCGCGCTGTTCGGTGGCGCGTTTCACGGCGAGATCGGCCAGGTCGGTGTACTCGAACGGGCGCAAGATCTTGGTGGTGATCGTCTCGAGCAGAGCGTGCGCGCGGTCGGTGGCCGGGGCAGGCGGCACTGTGTCGTTCACGTTCGACCCCTTCTCCCGTGTGTCGTCGTTGCGCGGGTCAGACTCTAACCCGCACACGACGACGAGGTGGCGTTCGAGGCGTGATTGTTCGTGCAGGGAACCTTTCGGGTGGACCGGTGCATCCAACTGTCAGTGATTCCCCCTGATGAAAGGATCTTGGCGTGCGTTCGAGAACATGGCAGACGAGAACTTGGCAGACGAGAACTTGGCAGCGGCGAGTAGCAGCGTTGGCGTGTGCCGGAGCAGTATTGGCGGCCTGCGGTACCGACTCCGACCCGGCGGGCGGGGATCCCGTAGCGAAATCGGGCGGCGACCAGGGCTCGAGCAGCAGCTCGGTCGACCCTGCGGCGCTGGACACCGGTAACTATCCGACGAGTCCGGCACCCGAACTCGGGCGCGCGACCCAGGACAACATTCTCGATGTGGAAACCCAGCGACTCGCCGAGTTCGTCGTGGCACCGTTCGAGGTCGATCCGAACCTGGTGTCGGTGAAGATGCCGACGATGGTGATCCGTAGTTACGAGAACCTGTCAGCGGTGTTGAACGGTGCCGCTCCGGACATCGCCAAGAGCAACGGCCTGCTCTACGGCTACGTCTCGACCGCGCAGGTGCCGACGACAGCGATCACCGACCCGACCCGTTCGCTGGTGCAGATGGTGCTGCGGTTCTCCACACCGGACGGCGCATCCGCCGCAGCGCAGCAGATACACACCGATCTGACCACCGTCGACGCCGACGACACCGGCCTCGACACTCCCGAGTCCATCGCGATCCTGCCGAACACGCTGGTCTCGACGACCGAGACCGATTTCGGATCCGGCCCGAAGTCGTCGGTGAACGCATTCACGGCCCACGGGGACTACCTGCTCTACACCTACGCCAGTGCGCCGGTCGGCGAGAAGGACTGGACCGCCCAAGCCGTGGCGAAAGCGCTCGAACAGCAGGGACCGCTGATCGATCGATTCCCGGCGCAGCCGACGAAAGACCAGAACGGAGGCCAATCCGCCGAAATGCCGCTGATCGACCAGGACAAGATCCTGATCTACGCCATTCCCGAGGAGGACCCGCAAGCGCAGTCCGGTAACGACATGGCTGTATACGGACCACGTGGAATGGCGCATCGGTCGACCAATCCGCCGCTGACGTACCGCGTACTCCAGGAGACGGGGTCCGAACACAACGCGGTGTACAAGACCACGGTCTACCGCGCCTCCGACGACGCCGGTGCGCAGAAGATCCTGACCGAGTTCCGCAACGACCTCACGTCCCAGGGCTACGCCGAAGCACAGACCCCGCAGGGATTGCCCGACGCCGTGTGCGTCAGCAAGGACACCGCCAACGGCACGCAGGACTACTGCATGGTGGTCAACGGTCGCTACGTCGGTGAAGCATCGGGGCTCGACGACAAGAAGGACGTCGATCAGCAGATCAGTGCCCAGTATCTGATTCTCGAGCAAGCCGACCAGAACGCAGCCTGAACTGCAGCATCACGCCAACCGACGCCGTCCGGTGCATCCCCCGACCAGGGATGCGCCGGGCGGCATCTTTGCGTGGAGCGATGCCCGGTGTGGAAGGTCCGGGTGGCAGGTCAGTTGCCCGAGTCGAGGGCGTCGGAATTCGGGACCAGCAGTGTGGCCAGTTGCTTGCGGGCCCGATGGATCCGGGTCTTCACCGTGGCCACCGACACGCCCTGGTGTTCGGCGATGTCGGCGTACGGTAGGTCGGCGAATTCCGCTAACACGATCGCTACTCGGAAGTCCTCCGGTAGCGCGGCGAGAGCCTGAAGTACCACCTGCGAGGTCGTGACCTGGTCGTCGAAGCGAGGCCCGTCGTGGCCGAGGTCGATGCCCGGCTCGTCGGCGTCGAGGCTGTCCACCGGCTTGCGGCGGCGCACGACAGCGAGAGCGGCATTGGTGGCGATGCGGTGCAGCCACGTGTTGAACCGAGCTTCGCCGCGGAACCTGTGCAGGTTCTGCCAGGCGGCGGTGACGGCGTCCTGCAGGGCGTCCTCGGCGTCGTGGGTGTTACCGGTGATCTGCAGACAGACATGCCAGGCGTTGGTCCGGTAGCGGCCGACGAGGTCGGCGAACGCGCGGTGATCCCCCGAACGGCACGCCGCGATCAACTCGGCTTCGTTCACGTATCCCTCCGATCCGCGCTGCTCACCCTCGGTGTGTGCATCGACGAGTGGAAATAGTACCCATCGGTAGGGACCGGCTGGGGGCGCGTCAGGAAACGTCGTCGCCGAGGCCGGGATCGAGATCGGGACCGTCGTGATCCACGTGATGGTCGAATGTCTCCGACGGCTCCTGGTCTTCGAAGGAGTCCATGTCGGTGCCCAGGTCCACCTCGGGCTCATCCTCGAGGTGGTGGTGTTCGGTGGCATGGTCTCGGTCGGCGGCGTGTTGCGTGACGCTCGAATGATCGAGATGATCTGCACCGTCGTCGAGCAGTGGGTCGTCGAGCAACAGTTCTGCGAGCTCGATCTCGTCGTCCTCGGGTACGACCGGAACGTCGGTCATCTCGGGGACGAGATCGGCGTCGACGGCGGCGTCGGGGTCGAATGCTGTCGCGAGGGTGCGCTCCCACACCGAGTCCGGGAGCGGGGGCAGATCGCCGAGAATGTCACCCAACGACGGGGACGGTCGATCGTCGGTCATCGCTCACCTCGCTGCTGATTGTCGTCCAGGGCCCGGTGCACCGTGTACTTCGGGTCCGGGTGTCCATTGTGCCCGGTCGATCACGACCGAAGCGAAATGACCGTGGATCGGCTCGAATTGGGCGGGGCCGTAGGAACGAGATCCGCGTCGGGTTCGTCGGCAACGAGCATCTGGTGGCCGGAATCCGCCCAGGCCTGCTCGAACTGTTCGATGGGGACTTCGAGCTGACTTCCGTTGGGTACACCGGGGTCGGACAGGATCACGACGCCGCGTTCGTCGTCGATGCCGGCGACGACCAGGACGTGGTCGGGCGTGTCGTCTTCGACGCTCTCGCCTCCGGGTTGCCAGATCTCCCCCGAGTCGACCATGGCGATCACCGCGTGCCCGTCGTCGAGCTGCGTGCGAAGGTCGTCGAGCGATCCGGAGCTGATCGTCGCCGGCACGCCCTGATCCTCGAGCAGACGCTCGATGGCGGGCAACGTCATTCCCCCGGTCGGATCGTCGGCCGACATCAACCCGAGTTCGACGGCGCGGTCGACCAGATGCTGCGGATCGGTGATGTTCGCGCCGGTGTACTCGGCCACGAGCTGACCGACGACCGCGGGCCCGCAGTATCCGTCGACCTGTTGATAGAACCAGTTGATCGTCCACTCCACCGGATTGCCGTGCACTGCAGAGTTTTCGGAGGTGTCGTCGGTGAGGTCGATGTCGAGCGCCGGGTTGCCGGTGGGGTGCGCGTCCGGCTCGGATTGCGCATCCAATTCATCTGTGGGCGAGGATGATTCGGTGCTGACGTCGTCGGGTGTGGGCTGGGGGCCGACCTGCGACGAGACATCGTCGACGTGTGCGGTGTCGTCTGCGTAGTGGTCCGAGATGACATGGTCGGTGGTCTCGAACGTGTACATCCCTGCATCGTCGAAGTCGTGCATGGTCGGCCCCCCAGGAGCGGTAGCGGATCGAGTGTGACAGGAGCGGTAGCGGATCGAGTGTTTCGGGAGCGGTGTCAGGCGTCGATGTCGGAATGCGGATCGGCCGGGTAGGTACCTGCCGGATCGTGGTGGTCCTCGCCCGCCGAGATCGACGCTTCGAGAGACTCGACGCTGGACAGGTCCGCCTCCGCGCCGGTGACGACGGTGTCGAGAGTGCCGTCGCCGTCGGTGTCCACACTGGCCAAATCGAACTGCCCGTCCGCGTCTGTGTCGACGAGGCTGGCGTTGGTGTAGCTGTCGCCGTCGGTGTCGACCAGCGCGGCGTCGAACTGTCCGTCACCGTTCGAGTCGATCAGTCGGGTGTCGGCGTGTCCGTCACCGTCGGTGTCGAGCAGCGTTTCGGTGATCGCGCTGCCCTCGATGGTGTCCTGCCGGACCGGGGCGCCGCTGACGGGATCGTGGAACGTGGCCAGATCGACGTCACCGTCGTCGTCGAGGTCCTCGGCGATGCGGACGGTGCCGTCGGGCTGCTGCGCGGCCGCGGTCTCGTAGGTGCCGTTCGAGTCGGTGTCCTGCTCGATCAACGTGATCGACCCGTCCTCGTCGTAGTGAGTGATCGTGTCGATCCCGTCGACGCGGGAATGCGTCAGATCGACGAGGCCGTCGCCGTCGACATCGCGAGGAGAGACGTAGTCGACGTTGCCGCTGACGCCGATCTCGTCGTTCACCGTGGACGTTTCGGGTGCAGGCGCAGGTGCAGGTGCAGGCGCAGGTGTCGCCGATGCGATGGGAGTGGCGGCAGGTTCACCGTAGGTCGCGGTCGACGGGTCGGCGGTGACCTCCGTCGTCGGGGCGGTGGCCGAGTCAGGGGCGCTGTAGTCAGGGGCGCTGTAGTCGGGGGCAGAGTAACTGGGATCGGCGGTGACCTCGGTAGCGCTCGAGATCTCGTCGAGCTCGTCGTCGATGGCCTGGCTGATCGCGTCGGCCTTGTCTTCGTAGCTGGCGTTCGGGTCGTTCGTGATCGCGTCGAGCTTCGCGTCGTACTCGGCTACGTCGGAGTTGTCGTACACGCTCTTGTCGTCGTTCTGCATTTCGATGTCCTCTCGAGCTTCCTTGTTGTGGCGGTCGAGAGTTGGATGCGCGCGGGACCGGAAAAGGTTCCCGCATGCGCCGAACCCGGTGCCCGCTACCGAGCACGGTGCTGTCGGGAGAACGACGAAGGGGCCGCCGAACCGTTGTGGTTCGGCGACCCCTTCCGGTCACCATGCGCCCCCGCGGAGGGGGTGAACGCTCTAGTTGATGAGCCCTGCCCTGTTCAGAAATGTTGTCGCGCCATCGATTCCGACTGCGTCGCCGTAGCTGACCATGACGCCGGTGGCGCCGTTGGCGTACGAGATGGAGTACGTATCGGCGTAGCCGGGTCCGGACAGATGCGCAGCTGCAGTGCGGGCGACGTTCTCGACGATCTTGTTGTCCTTCACCGCTGTGTTGTTCTGGTAGCCCTGCCGTATTCCCAGTACGTCTTTCTTGGCTTCACGGGTATCGACGGAGACGGTGATGAAGGATGTGCCGGTGTCGTCGACGACGATGCCGTCGAGCAACGAACTGTCGGTGGACATCCGGCACTGCAACTGCGCGCCGCCGTTCTCGGTCTCTCCGGTCTGCTTGCACTCGGTCACCTCTGCTTGCAGAGCAGGCGGAAGGCCGGCGATGACCGCGTCTTTCGTCGACGGTGGCGTCGTGCCCGACTCTCCGCCGCCCGATGCGGCCGCGGGATCCGTATTCGTTTCGGTGGACGAAGTAGGCCCTGCAGCAATGGAATTCGGGTTCGAATCGCTCTGATTCCACAACACGAAACTGGTCGTGGCGGCAATGGCAACCACTGCTGCCGCGGCGGCGGCCAGGAGAATTTTCCTCCGCCCGCCGCCGGTGCCGGGACGATCGGTGTCCGCCGGCGGTGGGCCGGCGAGTGTGTTCGTCGTGGTGGGCCATGGTGCAGCGAACTCGGCCGTCCGCGGACTCTGCTGCGTCGGCGGGGCCGGTCGCGTGCTGTGCTCGGCGGGTGATGCGGCAGCAATTGCCCCTTGCGCAACAACAGTTTTCGGGTCGTCCAGGGTGGCGATCGGCCCCAGTGGGCGTAGTCGTTCGTGCACGGCGGGGATGCGGGACGATCCACCGGTGAGATAGAGGGCCTCGAGCTGGCCCGGGTCGGTGATGTGTGCATCGAGAAGTGTCGATCGCGCGAGCGTGACTGCCCGGTCCAGAGCGGGCGCGATCAGTTCGTCGAGTTCGTCTCGGGTGATCTGGAAGCGTTCGGTCCGTCCGTCGCCGGTGACGGTGATCGTCGCCGAGGGTGCCTCGGAGAGCAGCTCTTTGGCACGTCGGATCGAATCGTCGAGCCCGTAGCGGACGTCGAGGGGTGCCCGGGTGCGCAGGAAGTCGAGCAGGTCGGGGTCGCGGACCTCGAGTTGCTCGTCGAGCCATCGACGTAGATGTGCATCGAGGTTCTTGCCACCGAGGCCGTTGTCTCCGCGGGCGGCGATGATGTCGAAGCTGCCGCCGTCGTTCGCTTGCAGCACGGCCACGTCGAGGGTGCCGCCGCCGAAGTCGAACACCGCGATCTTCGTGCCGGGTTCCAGGGAGTGGGCGCGGGTGTAGTAGTGAGCCGCGGCGCGCGGCTCGGACACCGTCGTCACGTGGGGTGGGTGGTGGCCGAGCTGGGCTGCGGCATCGAGCAGAACTTGGATCTCGCGGCGGGACCAGGCCTCGGGGTGGGTCAGCACCACATTCGTCGGAGGTGTTCCGCCGTGCGCGGCCCTCGCGCGGGCGATCACCGACTCGAGGACTGCCGCGACCGGCAACGCCGTGGGAACGGTGTAACCGTTGACGGTCACCATGCCCTGTCCGACAGTGCGTTTGGGGGCCGGGATGAACGCGGCGGGATTCGACTCGGCTCGGTCGACGGCGACATCCCCGACAGCGATACGGTCGGGGGATTCGACGAACACCGACGACGACATCGTCGTGCGGTTGTGCGAGAGCATGAGCGTTTCGACGGCACCGCTGATCGGGCTCGTGTGGGCGGCGGCGGTGTTCGAGGTGCCGAAGTCGATCCCGAGGGTCCAGGTGTTCGGCGTCGTCATAGCCCACACACCCCCACCGAGGAAGCGTTCCCGGCTCGGCACTGCTGCGCCGCGGTGTATCGGTCCATCGTGTGTCCGCCCTTCTCGCATCGACCGAGCACAGGGTAGGGGTGCTCGGACGGAAGAAACCTACCGTCCTCCCGCAGTTGGATGCCGAGACTCACCGAAAGGTTCCCGGAGGGCGTTACCCGCCGAGTACCTCACCTTCGCGGCGCGGGTCGGCTCCGCCGATCCAGCCACCGTCGGTGCGTTGCAGCGCACTCAGCCCGCTCGACTGGTCGGCAACCGAGACCTGGTGGCCCATCTCGCGCAGCTTCACCACGACCGGATCGTTCTCTCCGGACACGTTGGGGTGTTCGCCGCCGTAGTTGGTGGACGGGGTGTTGGCCGCTCCGAAGTCGACCATCGACACCGCCTGCTGCGGGTCCATTCCCCAATCGAGCAGTCCTACCAGTGTTTTGACGACGAACTGGATGATGACCGATCCGCCCGGTGAGCCCGCGACGAGAACGAGGTCTCCGCGTGCACCGTCGTCGCTGCGGTCGAACACCAGGGTCGGGGCCATCGAGCTTCGCGGACGCTTGCCGGGCTCGACTCGATTGGCCGTCGGGCTTCCGTCCTCGGCTACCGGCGCGGCCGAGAAGTCGGTCAGCTGATTGTTGAGCAGGAATCCGTCGACCATGTGGAACGAGCCGAAGGCGGATTCGACGGTCGTCGTCATCGAGGCCGCGTTGCCCTCGCCGTCGACGATGGAGATGTGGCTGGTGCCGTGCTCGGGATCGGTGGACGAGGCGAACTGCACGGGCCCGAAGTCGCCCGGTTTCGCGGTACCCATCGACTTGCCTTCGTCGATCAGTCCTGCTCTGCTGCTGAGGTACTCGGGGTCGAGCAGGGTGTCGGGCGAGCCGCCGGGTAGGGGCACGAAGTCCGGATCGGCGACGTACTTGTCGCGATCGGCGTAGGCCAAACGCTCGGCCTCGGAGATCAGATGCACGGCCTCGGCGGTCGGCTTGCCGCCGTTGGCGTCCATGTCCGTCGGGGCGTACTGCGCCAGATCGAAGTTCGACAGAATGCCCATCGTCGAGGCCACCGCGATTCCACCGGAGGACGGCCCCGGCATTCCGCAGATGTCGTGATCGCGGTACGGCGTGCACACTGCGGTACGGGTCTTCGGCTCATAGCCGGCGAGGTCGTCCAACGTGATCTGCCCCGGGGTACGGCCGGCGGTGGTATCGGCTGTCGCGTCGACGATGGCCTGGGCTATGTCGCCGGTGTAGAAGGCGTCGGCACCGTCGGTTGCGATGGCAGACAACGTCTTCGACATCGCTGGGTTGTTCAGCACCGTGCCGGCGGGCTTGCCGGTACCGTCGGGCTGCAGGAAGTAGTCCTTGGACGCCGGGTCGAGTGCGAGCTTCGGTGCCGAGTCCGCGATGGACGAGGCCATGCGCGGGCTGATCTCGATTCCGTTGTCGGCGAGCTCGATTGCTGGTCGGAACAGATCCCCCCACGGCTTGTCGCCGTGATCCTCGTGCGCCTGCTCGAGCATGCGCACAACGCCCGGCACGCCGATCGATCGGCCACTGGACCGCGCATCGGGTTGCGGCACAGTGCGGTTGACGTCGTCGATGTACCGCAGGTAGTCGCCGGTGGCACTCATCGGCGCGGTCTCGCGACCGTCGTAGCTCTGCACCTCGCCCGACGCGGCGTCGTAGTACATCAGAAAAGCGCCGCCGCCGATTCCCGACGACTGGGGTTCGACGAGCCCGAGCACGGTCTGCGCGACGATGAGTGCGTCGGCCGCGGTGCCGCCGTCGCGTAGTACCTCGCACGCGGCTGCGGTGGAGACCGGGTTGGCGGTGGAGACCGAGTACGACGGCGTCTCCACCGGAGTCATGTTCGACCGATATCCGGTCGCCACTTCCGGATTGGTGGAGATGTCACCCGAGCCGGTGCTCGGACTCTTTCCTACCGGGGTGCCGCCACTGGCACCGAGCACGCAGCTGTCCGCGGTGTCGGTACCGGGGTCGTCGCTACTGCTGCACGCGACGAGCGGCACCAGCAGAAGAGCACAGGCGAGGGCGGTGTAGCGAACAGGGCGCATTCCGGTTGCAGACACCGCTCGACGCTAACACCGTGGTCACCGTTGCTGCTCGGATTCGAGAAGCCAATGCGCGATGGGGGCGGGCCTGCCGTACAGATAGCCCTGCGCGAAACGGCAGTCGAGTTGCTCGATGATCGCGGCTTGTTCCTCGGTCTCGACCCCCTCGGCGACGGTGGCCACGGGCAGCGCGGACGCCATGGCGGTGATGGCGCAAATCAGCTGGATGTCGGAATCGGAGACGCCGATCTCGTGGACGAAGGACTTGTCGATCTTGAGCAGTGCAATCGGCATCTTGCGCAACCGGTTCAGCGAGGAGTAGCCGATACCGAAATCGTCGAGCACGATGAGTACGCCCATGGCGGCGAGCTGATCGAGCACGGTCTTCGCTGCGCCGATGTCGTCGATCAGAACGCCTTCCGTGATCTCGAGCGCCAGGTCCGCGCCGGTGACGCCGAAGGTATCGAGCACCCGTTGGACGATGCCCGGCAGGGAATCGTCGCGCAGCTGCATCGGCGAGACGTTGACCGACATGGTGACGTCCTGCCCGTTCGCGCGCAGCGTCACCAGATCGGAGATCGCGGTGTGCAGCACCCACTCGCCGATCTCCTCGATGAGATTGGTCGATTCGGCGATCGGGATGAACTCGTTCGGCGTCCGTACTCGCCCCTGCCAGTTCCAGCGCACGAGCGCCTCGTAGACAACGGTCTTGCGGGAGTTCGTCGCGACGATCGGTTGGTAGTAGACCTCGAGTTCCCCGCGCCGGATCGCGCCCCGAAGCGCGGTGGCGGTCTCGATCGCCGATGTTGCTCGCGCACGCAAGGACTCGTCGAAGAACGCGTAGCGAGACGCCCCGAGAGATTTCGCGTGATACATCGCGGTGTCGGCCTCGCGGATGGCGTCGTGCAGTCGTTCGGCGTCGGCGATGCCCACCGAAGCCGAGACGTAGGCGGTGGCAGCACTGAGCGGAAACGGCTCGCTCAGTCGCTCGATGATGCGGCGCGCCAACAGTTCCGAACCCGAACGGTCGCGGCGGGTGAGCACCACGAATTCGTCGCCCGCATACCGAACGACGGTGTCGGCGGCACCGACGGCCGCGCGGATGCGACGTGCCGCGGCGACGATCAACTCGTCTCCGACGCGGTGGCCGTAGGAATCGTTGACCATCTTGAAGTTGTCGAGGTCGACGAACAGCGTGCAGGTGCGTCCGGGGCGTCGATCGCGTTCGTGTCGGGCGTATTCCGCGTCGAGCGTGGTGCGGTTCGGCAGTCCGGTGAGCAGGTCGTGTGCCGCGAGGTAGCGGGCATGCTCTTCGCCGGTCTGCACTCGGGCCAGGGCGCGTTCGCCGCGCAGGAAAGCGCCGACCAGGATCGAGGCGAGCAACAGCGAGCGGACGATCAAGTCGCCGGTGGAGACCGCCGAACCGAGCAGCGGCACGGTCGCGCAGACCACCAACATCAACACCACGAAGACCACCCGACGGCTGCTGTGGGCGGGCGCGGGGGTCTGCCGGTGCGACACCGTGCGCATCGACGGGTCGAGCGCTGCCATCGCCAGCGACAGGTATGCGAACAGGTAGATGCCGTCGAGCAACCCCGAGGACGGAGCGTCGTCGGTCGTCGCCGCGAAGGCGTAGGACACGTCGCCGACGAACGTCGCCACCAGGGCGAGCAGCGCCCAGAACAGCGCGGCGGAGCGGGGTTTCGAGGAGAAGAGCAGATACGTCGTCAACGTGATCAACGCTGCGTCGATCGCCGGATAGATCCCGTTCATCACCGTCGACACGGACGAACGCGGCAGGTCGAGGGCCGGAGAGATCAGCAGCAACCACGACAGGAACAACGTGCCGAGGAAGATCAGGCCTGCATCGACGAGGGGGGTGATGTCGTCGATCGACCGGCGGTCTCGGATCCACCGAGACAGGGCGTATCCCACCAGGGCGTACCCGGTGAGAGTGAAGAGATCCGGGAGCAGCGAGAACGATCGATCCAGTGCGTCCGGATCGCTGCGAAACGAGACTCCGAACATGAAGAGCACCGAGGCTCCGAACAGAGCCCACCAGCATCGGGCGTCGCTCGGACGGTAGCGACGAATTGCCGCACTGATCGCCACGACCGATCCCACGGCGACAACGGCCAGCACGCCGGCACGCACGTCGGCACTGCCCTGGACGAACACCGCCACCGCGACGACGGCCACCGCAGCCAGGAACGCGGTCCGCACCGATGGCACGGCGAATGGCGCAGCGGCCTTCGCATTCATCGAAGGACCCCACTTCCCCTCGCTGTGCGGCGCTCGCACCTTCTCCGCTGACGCCTTCATCGGTGAATATACGTCTTTGCCTGCACAAACGGTGACCAGGGTCACTAATTGCCTTCGAACAGACCTCGGCTCCACCCACCCGTCGAAAACCGACGTCAACCGAAGGTTGACGGCAGGCGGTCGTCAACCTAAGGTTGACGCATGACCGAACCAACGAAGATCACCAATCCAGTCCGACTCGACGACCTGATCGCCGCCATCGAGAAGGTGCACACCGACGCCCTCGATCAGCTCTCCGACGCGGTGATCGCCGCCGATGCGCTAGGCGACATCGCCGACCATCTGATCGGACACTTCGTGGATCGAGCACGTCGTTCCGGTGCGTCCTGGACTGCCATCGGCGCGTCGATGGGTGTCAGCAAGCAGGCGGTGCAGAAACGTTTCGTGGCCAAGGGCGGCGACGACCCGGCCGAGCTCGACGCCAGCCAGGGCTTCTCTCGCTTCACTCCGCGCGCACGAAATGTGGTGGTGGGGGCGCAGAACGAAGCCCGGGCGACGAGCAACGATCACATCACCACGGGCCACTTGATCCTCGGCCTGCTCGGTGAGCCCGAGGGCTTCGCCGCGAAGCTGCTGGGTGCGCAGGGGCTCACCGACGAGCAGATCCGCGCCGCGGTGACGGCGACGCTGCCCGCACCGGCCGATCCCCTGCCGGCGCTGATTCCATTCGACGCCGGTGCCCAGAAGGCACTGGAATTGACCTTCCGTGAGGCGCTTCGGTTGGGACACAACTACATCGGCACCGAGCACATCCTGTTGGCGTTGCTCGAGAACGAGGATGCCACCCTGACCGAGCTCGGGGTCCGCAAAGACGCCATCGAGAGCGGACTGGCAACCGCGCTGGGAAGCTGATGAACCGACGTCAGGAGGCCATTGCTTCGGCCTGCTCGACGGCGAACCGAACGTCCTCCTCGATGAGATCACCGTTGATCGCGGCACCGGCCTTCACGCCTGCCGCAGATGCCGCGACGACGGTGTCCATGGGTGCCGCTACGTTGCCGGCCACCCACACTCCTGGCACGGACGTCGCCCCGACCGGGTCGGCCTCGATGTAGGTGCCCAGGACGTGCCCGTTCATCACCATCTCGGTTGTCTCGAGTCCCAATGACTCGAGAACGTCCGCGCGGGAAGTGAAGTTGGGGCCGACGACCACGGCGTCGAGCGCGACGGCGACGCCGTTCGCCAACGTGACGCCGACGATGGCGTCGTTCTCGACGTCGACTCGCGTGATCTCTTCTTCGACCACGACGATCCCGCGGGCGCGCATCCGCGTCAGATCCTCGGGGCTCAGTTCCGTTGCGGTGTGGGTGAAGACGGTGACGTTCTCGGACAGCTGACGCCACATCTGGGCCTGGTGTGCGGACATGACGCTGCCGATGATGCCGATCGCTCGGTCTCGGACCTCCCACCCGTGGCAGTACGGGCAGTGCAGTACATCGCGGCCCCAGCGCTCGGCGAGCCCCGGAATGCTGGGAAGAATGTCGGTGAGACCGGTGGTGACCAGAACGCGACGGCCTCGAACGACGGTGCCGTCGGCGAGGGACACCTCGAACCCGGAGTCGGTCCGCACCGCCGACGTCGCGGTGCCGTCGACGATGCGGACGCCGTAGTGCTCGGCCTCGATACGGCCGAGGCGAACGAGCTCGAGCGGCGATTCGCCGTCGCGCGTCAGGTAGTTGTGCGAATGGGCTGCCGGAGCGTTGCGTGGATCGCCGGCGTCGATGATCGCCACGGACCGGCGCGAGCGTCCGAGAGCTACTGCGGCGCTGAGTCCGGCGACTCCGCCGCCGACGATGATCGCATCGACGCGGACATTCTCGAGGGGCGCTGGGGCGTTGTCTGAAGTCATGTCTGCAGTGTGCAGACGGGACCACCCTCTTGGCAAGATAAATTGCCAAAACAGCAACTCGTGAAAGACGAAAATACCGCCATGGCTGTGCTCGCACTCGAAACGAGGTAGCTACCCCGTTTTTCGACGCGTTGACAACGTCACCGGTCGCCATCGCCAGCCGTAAGCGCGGATCCACCGCTTGAACAGGCTGTTCGGTTGCGGTGTACTAATCGGCAGGAACAAGTTGGGGGCGCTATGGGGAATTTCCACATCGGGGATACGGTCGTCGCTATCCGAAATCTGGGCCGCGTGCGGTGGCGAAGCGGCATTCCCAAGGGAACCGTGGGGATCGTCGTAGGCATCGACTGGCTCGGCGACGCTCGAGTGGACTTCACTGCCGACGCATCGATGCGAGCGCGCGGAGAAGCGCTGGAACACATCGTGGCCGACGGTGACGTCCGAACGGTGCGGGCCGCGCCTCGCCGATTGTTCGGCTAGTTGCCGTCGGTTCGCTCGTCGTCGGTGGCCGGTCCGGTTTCGATGGCCCCGCCCTCGCTGGACCAGTCGTTGGTGTCTGCGCCCGCAGCCGGGTCGGACTGCACGTCTTCTTCGGCGTCGGGGGTCGAGTTCTCGTCGTGCTTCGGATCAGTCATGTGAGGTGTGTACCCGTGCGGTGCCGGACGAACCGTCGGC
Organism: Rhodococcus sp. 1R11; assembly: GCF_004563845.1. NCBI lineage: Bacteria > Bacillati > Actinomycetota > Actinomycetes > Mycobacteriales > Nocardiaceae > Rhodococcus > Rhodococcus sp. 1R11. The sequence continues at coordinate 70,047 of NZ_SPNG01000017.1, forward strand.
ACCGCACGGATAGCACACTGCCGGTCCTACAGTCCGAAGGGCAGCGTTCCCGGTGCCAGTTCGAAGCCGCTGCTACCAGCGGAAATGGAGCCGAAGCCGGCGAGGATCGCGTTGATGAAGTTGGTGATCATGAGATGTTCCTTTGCTTCGATGTGTAGACGTACTCGTGGGACAACCCGGTCGAGGTTACCGGCCGCGGTAGCGTCGAACCTGTGAGGAACCCTGGGATCTACGTCGGGATTGCTGTTGCCGTGAGCCTGCTTGCGGCGTGTTCTTCGCCCAGTGCACCGGACGCCGACGTCCCGGACACCCCGGCTTCGGCGCCACTGAACTATGTGGCGCTGGGTGATTCCGCGGCGTCGGGGCCACGCATCCCGGAGCAGGTGGGTGTGCCGGGCTGCGAGCAGTCCGACTCGAACTACCCACACGTCGTCGCGGCTCAGCTCGAGGTCGCGTCCTTCGTCGACGTCACGTGCGGCGGGGCAGTGACCGAGAACCTGGTCTCGACGCCCCAGAGCACCTCGAGCGGGGATCAGCCCGTCCAGCTCGACGCGGTGACGCCCGAGACCGATCTGGTGACTGTGACGATCGGTGGCAACGACATCGGCCTCGTCTCGACCGCGGTGGGCTGCCTGACGTTCGCGAATTCCTCGACCGGCAACGTCTGCAAGGACCGGCTCACCGCCGGCGGCGTCGACACCGTCGCCACCGCCATCGAGGACAAGGCTTCGGGTTGGGGCGCGATGCTCGACGCGGTAGCCGAGCGTGCGCCCGACGCGCGGATCCTCGTCGTCGGGTACGGAACGTATCTCCCCGACGGTGGCTGCTTCCCCACTCAGCCGGTTCTCCCCGAGGACGCCGACTACATCCAGAGCAGCATCACCGCCATGAACCAGGCGCTGAAGACACAGGCCGAGGAGCACGGGGCCGAGTTCGTCGACACCGAGGCACTGAGCGTCGGCCACGATGTCTGCGCGGCAGTCGATCAACGGTACTTCGAGGGCGTCATCCCGGAGAACCCCGCAGCGCCACTGCACCCGACGGCAGCCGGCATGGCCGCCATCGGTGACGAGGTCGCCGCGATCGTGCGAAGCGAATAGGTGTCCACGAGAAGGTAACTGGCTCTACCCGGGCGGTCGACTATCGGGAAGTGTCGACCGTATGGTCTCGTGGTCTGCAGTATTCGGCGTGTTCGCCATCGCCCTCGTGTTGGTTCTGACACCTGGTCCCAACATGATCTACCTTGTCTCGCGCAGCATCTCGCAGGGGCGGAGGGCGGGAATGGTGTCCCTCGCAGGTGTGGCTGTCGGCTTCCTGGTCTACCTGACGGCGACCAATCTCGGCTTGGCTGCAGTGTTCACGGCCGTGCCTGCGCTGTACGTCGCGGTCAAGCTCGCCGGTGCCGCCTACCTCGGTTGGCTTGCGGTGCAGGCCCTACGCGGAACGGTCTCCGCCTTCGAGCCGACTGCGCTGCAGCAGGATTCGAACCGCAGGCTGTTCATGATGGGGCTGGTGACCAACCTGCTGAACCCGAAGATCGCCATCATGTACATCTCGGTCATTCCGCAGTTCGTCGATCCTGCTGCCGGACCCGTTTTGCTGCAGGGTTTCGCACTCGGCGGCGTGCAGATCGCCGTGGCGGTTGTGATCAACCTGGCCATCGTGGTGCTGGCGGGATCGATCGCCCGATTTCTCGCCGTCCGGCCGACGTGGCTGAAGGTGCAGCGTTACCTGATGGGCACAGTGCTCGGGTTACTGGCGGTCCGTGTCGCTACCGACGGCGGGCGACCGCTCCCGGCGTGATCGACGCGTGGCACGCAGATCCGGATCCAACCGTCGCCGTATGCCTTCGGATGCAGCCGGCCCCGGAAGGAACTGTGCGTGGCTCTCGCGCAGAGTCCTTCCTGTCTCGCGGTCGACGAGGACCGGATCGATCGGTCGGCCATCTCCGTCCACCAGCACCACCCGCCGATCCTGTTGCGGCACATGCTTGTTTCCCCATGCATACAGAGCGACGATGACCGTGCTGAGTTCACGGGCCCGCGCCGTCGGTACGTACTCGTGGCGCGGGGGGTGCTCGCTGTATTGCACCTTGGTCAGCATCCCGCCGTCGACCAGGCCTTTGAGTCTGCGCGCCAACATGTTCGGAGCAATACCGAGATTGGACTCCAGCTCGTCGAAGCGAGAGAAGCCGTCGAGCACATCCCGCAGGATCAGCAGCGTCCACCATTCGCCGACCTGCTCGAGCGCCCCGGCGATGGGGCACTCCATGTCCGCGAAACTACGGCGTTGCATTGCTACTTTCCAGGGATGACGAGCAAGGAACTCGTCCCGGTTGCGACGACCCTGCCGGTGTTGTCGACCACCGAACCCTCGGTGAAGATCACTCGCGAGCCGCTCTTGACCACGGTCCCCGTGGCCGTCAAAGGTCCGCTGTGAGAGTGCACCGGGCGTTGGTAGCTGACGTTGATGTCGATGGAGGTGTACCCGGTGCCTGCCGGGAGCGTGGTGTGGGCCGCGCAACCGAGGACTGTGTCGAGAAGCGTGCACACCAGACCGCCGTGCACCATGCCGATCGGGTTGTAGTGCGCCTCGGACGGTTCGCACTCGAACACCACTTTGCCGGCCTCGACCAAGACCGGGGAGAACTGCATGAGGGCGGCGATGGGCGGAGGTGGCAGCTCGCCACTGACCAGCGCACGCATGGCGTCGAGACCGCTCATGGTGGACGCAGTCTTCAGCACCTCGGCGGGGTCGACCCACGAGAAGGTCTGCGATCGTCGTTGCTCATCAGTGATCATGTGTCTCGCCTGTCCTCGAGTAACTATCACCATGATAGTCAGCTGCTCAGGATAGTAACCCCTGATCGCGGTAGGCGCGCCAACCGCCGTACTCGGTGATGTCGGTGCCCTTCTCGGCCGCGTCGTGGGCGCAGCAGAACCCGGTGACCCAGCGTCCGTCCGACAACTCGACGGGACCGAGGCCCATCGGCGCGGGCAACCCTGCGAGGAAGGTGCCGAGCGCGGCGGCGGACATCCGGTACAGCTCTCCGGCTATGGGTGCGCCGTCGCCTTCCCGCCGCACCAGACCGGGCTTGGGCGGTGTGGTGTGCAGATCCACGAGTCGGTAGTCCGCAGACGTGGTCACCTCGCCGCTGAACCGTGCGCCCCGATCGGTCAGTTGGCTGTGCACCGGAAAACCGTGCAGGTGCGCTCCTACGACCAACACCTCGATACCGTCGTCGATCAGCGAGGGTGACGGCACTTCGCTCAGCCGAGCAGCGAGGTCGATCGCGATCTGATCCTCGAACGCAGGGACGACGAACATCACTCCGAATGGAGTGCCGTCCGACGTCGGGGCACCGGGGACCGCGACCGCTGCCATGTCGAGCAGGTTGCAGAAGTTGGTGAACGTGCCGAGGCGTCGGTTGATGCCGACCGGATCTGCCTGCACTGCAGCGATACTCGGATGTTCGGTGGTGGTGGGCAGCAGCAGGCCGTCGACGTCGCGGAGCAGTTCGCGGGCAGCCGTCTTGGCCTGGGTGAGTGTGCCCAGATCGTCCACGTAGCGGTGCGCGGACGGGCCGGCTGCAGAGCGGACGATGGCAGCGACCGTGGGATCGGCACCGTCCGGTGCGGTATCGAGAAATTCTCCGACGGCCGAATAGCGCTGCGCCACAATGGATCCGTCGTACAGCAGCGTCGCCGCGTCGAGTAGCCCTGAGATATCGACCTCGACGTGGGTGAAGCCCTTCTGGGCCAGGCCTGCGACCGTCTCCTCGAATGCCCGACGGTACGCCGGGCTCAACGACGTCAGATCCTCACCTCGCGGGACGGCGACCCGGGGTTGCGGGGACGCGGCCAACCGCACGTCGGTGGGCCAGGCCCGGCTGCGTGGATCGGTAACCGTCGCCCCGGTCATGACTTTCATTGCTGCCGTGGCACTGTCGAGATCGCGCGCCAGCACGGTGACGCAGTCGTAGTCGGCGCACGCGGGTACCACGCCGGTGTTCGGCACGATTCCCAGCGAGGCCTTGATTCCCACCAAGCCGTGGAACGCGGCGGGGACTCGTCCCGAACCGGCTGTGTCGGTGCCGATTCCGATGTCCGCGATGCCCAGTGCCACTGCGGCAGCGGAGCCGGAGCTCGAGCCTCCCGACACCAGTGTGGGGTCCCAGGCGCAGCGCACCGCGCCGTACGGACTGCGGGTGCCGACCAGCCCGGTGGCGAACTGGTCCAGGTTGGTCTTGCCGAGCACCAGTGCGCCCTGGCTCGTCAGTCGCTCGATGGCGACGGCGGAGACTGCTGGTGTGTAGGCAAATTCGGGGCACGCCGCAGTAGTGGGCAGACCGGCGACGTCGATGTTGTCCTTGACGGCAACCAGCACACCTGCGAGCGGCAGATCTTCACCTGCCTCCAGTGCGCGTTCGAGCGCCACCGCCTCGGCCAGTACGTCGTCCTCGTCGCGCAGGGTGATCCACACCTCGGGTCGGTCGACCTCCGCGATTCGCTTGTAGGCCTGCAGAACTCGTTCTCGTACCTCAGGCAGCATCGATCTTGCCTCTCTTGTCGAATTCTCCGGCTGCCGACCACGCGTCCCGCTCGGCCCCGAAGGCCACGGCCTGAGTCGCGCGGAACTCGGCGATGGAGTCGGCGTTGGTCTCGAGGAAGTTCTCGTGCTCGGCGAGCGAGAACTCACCGTCGGTGATCTCGACTCCACCGCCTCGGCCTGCTGCCAGATCGGCGCGCAGGTCCATCAGCTCCTCGGGTTCGACCGAGTACCAGGAAATTCGGTCGAAGAACCGCAACAGCCACGGGGTTCCTTCCTCGAACGGGCCTCCGCTGTACGCGGCACTGTGGTTCCATACCTGCGTGGTTCGGCCGACGAACTGGTATCCACCGGGACCTTCCATGCCGTAGATGCACAGGTATGCCCCGCCGATGCCGACAGCATTCTCCGGCGTCCACGTGCGGGCCGGGTTGTACTTCGTCGTCACCAGGCGGTGGCGCGGATCCAGCGGCGTCGCCACCGGGGCACCGAGGTACACGTCACCGAGCCCGAGCACCATGTAGTCGGCGGCGAACACAGTGTCGAACACGTCTGCAACGGAATCGAGTCCGTTCATTCGCCTGATGAACTCGATGTTCCAGGGACACCACGGGGCATCGGCGCGCACACCGTGCATGTATCGCTGGATCGCTTCCCTGGTCGACGGATCGTCCCACGAGAGCGGGAGCCGAACCTGGCGGCTGGGGACCACGAGTTCCGAGGCTGCGGGTAGATCGTCCTCGACCTCGGCGAGCAGCCCCATCAACGAATCGATCGAGAGCACATCGGGATTCACCTTGACCTGCAGTGAGCGGATGCCGGGGGTCAGATCCAGCAGGCCTCGGGGCGCGATGGCCTCGACACGCTGGTGTAGCGCGTGTACCCGTGCTCGCAGGGTGAGGTCGAGTTTCATGTCGCCGTATTCGACGAGCACGTTGTCGTCACCAGATCGGCGGTAGGTGACGCACGTATCGGCGTCGCGTCGAGCGATGACGCCGTCGTCGCCGTCACCGCCGGCTGAGAAGACCGCGGGCAGTGATGCGCGCCGGGCGAGGCCGAGCGATCCCAACGGCGCGGTGGCCGCAGCCCGGACCGGAACGAATCGGATGGTGTCTCCGGGACGAAGCTGGCCGAGCTTCCAGCGTTCGGCCGCGACAACGGTGACGGGACAGACGAATCCGCCGAGACTCGGGCCGTCGGGGCCGAGCAGGATCGGGGTGTCACCGGTGAAGTCCAATGCACCGACGCTGTAGGCGTTGTCGTGAATGTTGGACGGGTGCAGTCCGGCCTCGCCGCCGTCGGCGCGAGCCCACTGCGGCTTGGGGCCGATCAGCCGGACTCCGGTGCGATCGGAGTTGAAGTGGACCTCGTAGCGGGTGGCGTAGAGGGTGTCGATGTCGTAGCGGGTGAAGAACTCGGGCGCTCCGTGCGGGCCCTCGGTGACGGCGATGTCCCAGGCGGACGTCAGCACCGGCAGGTGTTCCATGGGGATGGGCCCGAGGACGGCGGAGTTGTCGGAGCGGCCGGCCAGTCCGATGATGTCGCCCTCGCCCAGGATGCCGCCACGATGTCCGCCGAACTTGCCGAGTGTGAATGTTGCTGCGCTGCCCAGGTAATCGTCGACGTCCAGGCCGCCCTGGATCAGTACGTACACCCGCAGCCCGTGGCCGGTGGTGGTACCCACGTCCAGCTTTGCACCGGCGGGCACCAGCACGGGTCGCCACTGCGGCACTGATGTTCCGTCGATGCGCACCGGCACCGCTGCACCGGTCACACAGACGTAGGTATCGGCGTCGAACGTCAATGCCGGCCCGGCCATGGTCGATTCGAGTCCCGGTGCACCCTCGGGGTTGCCGAGCGCCGTATTGCCGAGCCGGAACGACAGGTCGTCCATCGGTCCCGACGGCGGCACGCCCACTTTCCAATATCCGACGCGTCCCGGCCAGTCCTGCACGGTCGTGATCATGCCGGGCCGCTGCACGGTCATCTTGGTCGCGGTCATGATCGCGTCACGATCATCTGCACCGCGGTGGGGTCGAATCCGTTGCAGGGGTTGTTGATCTGTGGGCAGTTCGAGACCAACACGAGGGTGTCGATCTCGGCACGCAATGAGAGCTTCTTGCCGGGGGCCGACAAGCCGTCGACGATTCCGAGGGTGCCGTCGGCGTCGACGGGGACGTTCATGAAGAAGTTGATGTTGGGGGCCAGGTCTCGCTTGCCGAGACCCCACTTGGAACCCTCGATGAGGAAGTTCTCGACGCACGCGTGTTGGTGCTGGGTGTGGTGCCCGTAGCGCAGAGTGTTCGATTCCTTGGAGCAGGCACCACCGACGGTGTCGTGGTTGCCGACCTCGTCCTCGACGATGATCATCAGCGGTGTCGAATCATCGCTACGCAGAACGGTTCCGGTGGTGAGGAACAGGTTCCGTTGCGCGGCGACCGTCGCAGCGGCGGAGTATCGCAGTGAGTGATCGTGTGCGCCGTACAGCAGGGTGTCCACGGCCTGATTTCCGTAGAGGTCGACGATGGTCAGGACGTCACCGGCCTCGACGATCGCGGACCAGGGTCCGAACGCGGGGGCGATCTCGTCTCTGATAATCACTGCACTGGTAGTCACTGCGCTGCCTTCCATGCGTTCTCGGTGTTCTGCACTGCGCGCTGGTATTCCGGCTCGGTGTTGTCGAGTGTGAGCAGCTCTTCGGGTGCGCGCCAGGCCAGGACGTCGAGTGTCGTCGTGTCGTACTCGGGACTGGGGTTCAGTGGGTGAGCGGTGTTGGCGAGCAACACGATCACCGGCAAGTGGATGAGCAGATCCACCGAGCGGCCCGGTCCGGCCGAGCCGGTGCTGACGAGGCTCCCGTCCGCTCCGACGGTAATTCCGTGAAAGAACGACAGGGACGGCGCGACGTCCCGCGGTTCCAGTCCGTGCTTGGCTGCGGCGAGGGTGAACAGTTCACGCCCTGCCGGAGCCGACGAATGTGGTCCGCTCACTCCGTATTTGGCGGTGTTGGTCGCCGCGGACGTGGTACCGCACAGTGCGTCGTGGTGACCGGAGGTGTCGTCGACGATGGTCGCCAGCACCCGACCCTGGTCCGAGAGCAGGGGGTGACCGGCGCTCAGATACGCCTGCCACGGAACCTTGACGGTGTCGGCGGTGTTGAGGCGTTCCCACGGTGCGTCGACGCGGTAGAGCAACAGATTGGCGCAGGCGGCACCGTCGACGTCGACGAGCCGCAGCCGTGTTCCACGAGCCAGGACCTTCGTGGTGTAGCTGCCACCGGGCACCGATTCTGCCCACGTGAGCTCCGAGACGCCCTCCGGTGCTGTGGGTGCCGGCGCGACGGTCGCCTGGGATCGTGCGTGTTCCTTGGCGGAATACGTTGTTGCCGTGCTCATGGTTCAGGCTCCGATCGTGACGGGCTTGGGGTGGGCTTTGCCGTGGGGCAGGCAGGCGATACCTACGACGATCACGGCGAGGACGGTCAGGGGTGCGGCCCAGCGCAGCAGCGGGAATTCGCCGGTGGGGTCGAAGATCTCGGCTCGCGGCCACGACAGGTTGATCACCATGAGTCCGCCGTAGAGAACTGCGGCGATGTTGACGGGCAGGCCCAGTCGGCCGAGGGTGAAGAGCTTCTCGCCGTCGGCGTCTTTCTGCACTCCGCCGTGCGGCCAGCCCTTGAGTCGCTGGATCAGCAGCGGGACGGTCACCATCATGTACGCGAGGTAGATCAGCACGATGCAGACGCTCGACAGCGTGGTGAAGATCGCGGAGTTGCCGACGTTGACCGCCAGGATCGCGATGCAGGCGAGACCGATGAGCACCGAGGGTGCAATGGGGGTTCCGGTGCGCGAGTTCACCTTCGCCAACGCAGCCGAGGCAGGCAGTCGACCGTCACGGGCCATGGAGAACATCAGCCGCGAGGCTGCGGTCTGGATCGCGAGGGTGCAGATGAACACGGCAATGGCGACGTCGACGAGCAGGACCTTGCCCCACGGCGAGGTGAGGATCGAGTCGATGACGTACGGAAGGCCCTGCGTCGCAAGCTCACCGTCGGTGAGACTGGGAGCGGCCATCAGTGCGCCGACGATCATTAGACCGCCGCCGAGTGCCGATGCCGAGAGGGCGAGGCGGATGGTGCGCGGTGCGACGCGTCGGGGATTGCGGGTTTCCTCGGCGAGCTCGCCCGCCGACCCGAAGCCGACCATGACGTAGGCGGCCATCAGACCTGACACGATCCAGGCACCGATGTAGCCGGGATCTGCTCCGGCACTGCCGGTATCGAACACCACCTGCGGGCCGCGCTCGGCGTGGGTGAAGAACACCAGCACCAGAGCGATGACGCCGACGATCTCGCAGGTGACGCCGATGCTGTTGATGCGCGACATCCAGTTCACGCCGATGCAGTTGATAGTGGTGGTGAGTACCAGCAGGATCGATCCCAGCACAACGGCATTCGCGGCTCCGCTCGACGAGGTCAGCGCGGTGTCCTCACCGATGAACTGGAATCCGCCCCAGATGCTGGGGAGTACGACCTGCAATGCGATGGCGGCGGCGGAGGCGGTGACGATCTGCGCGATGATCATGAACCACCCGGCGAACCAGCCGACCAGTTCACCGCCCATGCGCCGGGACCAGTGGTAGATGGCCCCCGAGATGGGATAGCGCGCGGCGAGTTCGGCGAAGTTCAAGGCGACCATGAACTGGCCGAGGAACACCAGCGGCCAGGTGAGGAAGAAGGCCGGGCCGCCGAAGCTGAACCCGAGGCCGAAGAGTTGGAAGATGGTGGTGAGGATCGAGACGAACGAGAAGCCGGCCGCGAACGACGCGTACTTACCGAGGCTACGGTGCAGCTGCTGGTCGTAACCGAGGGCAGCGAGATCCGAATGGTCCGTCGTACGAACCGGTTCCGAACCCGCGCCGGGGGCCGGCAATGTTGTCGAGCTCATGTTCACTCCTACGGGCGAGGTGGGTGGTGAGTGACCGCCCGCTGCATCGCCGAGGCGGGTTTCTGTCAATTGATAGTTTTCGGCACCGCCGTTCCCGGGCGGTGTCCGTCGTGAAACAAGCTCGTTTCGTCTATTTCGATCAGATGACAGAAATCTCACCGTCACGTGGACCTGACAAGATGCAGTCATGACCGGCGCAGGCAGACCACGGCTGAGCACAAAGAAGCGGGCAGGAGACACCGCTCGCGAGGAAATACTCGACGCGGCAGCCGAGCTGTTCACCACTCGGGGCTTCACCAACACCTCGACTCGCGTCATCGCCGACGCCGTCGGATTGCGTCAGGCCTCGCTGTATCACCACTTCGCCACCAAGGACGACATCCTCGACGCACTTCTCAGCGGCACCGTCGACGCGCCGTTGGCCCTTGCGCAGCGAATCCGTGATTCCGGGGCCGAGGCCTCGACCCAGATGTACGCGCTCGCCTACTTCGACGCCGGGCAGCTGGCTGCGTCCACCTGGAATCTGGGTGCGCTCTACCTGCTGCCCGAGCTGCGCAGCGAGCGCTTCGAGACCTTCCGCGACCATCGGTACACGCTGATGAGCCTGTATGCGGCCATCGCGTCGGACACTGTGGTTCAGCTGGGTTCCGAGCGTCGGCCGGGCACCGAGGACCTGCCGTTTCGCCTGGTGGAGACCGTGGTGAACGCGCGAGCTGATCGCGAAAACGGACGCCGCGACCCCCCGGTGGATGCGGAGGGGATCGCCGAGGCCGCCCTCCGTGTCCTCGGTTGGACAGGGGATGTCACGTCGTTGCATCGGAGTGCGGAGGCCCTGCTCGAGGCGGTCGTCGGAATAGTCGAGGATTCTCGGTCCTTGCATTCGACATGACGTCCATAGCAATAGTCGGAGCAGGTGCAGGTCTCGGAGCAGCAGTGGCGCGTAAGTTCGGCGCGCAGGGCTTCTCGGTCGGCCTCATCTCCCGCAACCGGTCCCGTGTCGACGCGCTCGCTGATCAGCTGGTGGCCGACGGTGTATCCGCGAAGGGCTTCGTCGCCGACGTGCGCGATCCGGCCTCGATCGCCGCTGCCTTGGAGCAGGTCACCGAAACACTCGGTCCCATCGAGGTGCTGCAGTACAGCCCGCTTCCGCAGAAGGACTTCATGCGGCCCGTGCTCGAGACCACCCCGGCCGACATGGTCGGCCCGGTCGAGTTCTCCATCTACGGACCCATCGCTGCCGTCCATCAGGTGCTACCGGGAATGAGATTCCTCGGCGAGAACAAAGGCACGATCCTGTTCGTCAACGGCGGCTCTGCTGTGAAGCCCGGACGTGCCGTCACCGGTACGTCCATCGCGTTCGCAGGCCAGGCAGCATACGCACAGCTGCTCAACGAGGAGTTGGCCGCGGAGGGAATCCAGGTGTCGCAGTTGATCATCGGCGGTGCCATCGACGGTAGCGATCCGAAGAAGAGCCCCGAGGCTCTCGCCGAGCAGCTGTGGAGCCTGCACACCGAACGGAACAGGTTCCGGGTTCAGATCTCGGCTGACTAGGCTTGCCGGCATGACATCGTTGCCCGACTGGGCTCAGAGCCTGGACCTTGCACCCCACCCAGAGGGTGGTTGGTTCAAGGAGACCTGGCGCAGCGAGGTCACGATTCCACAGACATCTCTGCCCGACGGTTATCCCGGCCCGCGCGCAGCAGGTACGGCAATCCTGTTCCTGCTGATGCCCGGTCAGCAGTCGGCCTGGCATACCGTCCGCGGCACCGAGATGTGGCTCTACCACCGTGGTAGTCCAGTGCAGCTGGACCTCGGCGGCGCAGGGAACGAACCGGGTGACGTGACCACGCTGCTGGTTGCGCCCGAATCTCCGCAGCAGATCGTTCCACCGTCGGTGTGGCAGCGGGCGCGGCCGGTGGGCGTGGAGCCGAGCCTGGTCAGTTGCATCGTCACCCCGGGATTCGATTTCGAGGACTTCCGGCTCGAGGACTCCCATGGGTAGGAAGCGCGAGTCCGCTGGAGGGCTGAAGCCCGGCCTGTTCGAAATCGACTCGGGCACCTGCGAACTGGTGCGCGATACGTTCTCGGACGACGGGTGGGTCGTCAACGTCAACGACGTTCCGAGTTCGCACATCGACATGAACGACCCCACCGTGCTCGAGTTCGAGTACATGCGGTGGATCTCGGGACTGGTTCGAGCGCAGTGGGATTCGACGTTTCCGCTGCGCGCGCTGCATCTCGGGGGCGGGGCCTGCACACTGGCACGGTCGTTCACCGCCGAATTTCCCGGTGCGCGTCAGGTGGTGGTGGAGCTCGACGGGAAGCTCTCGGAGCTGGTTCGCGAATGGTTCGACCTACCGCGGGCACCGTTGCTGCGCATCCGCGTCGGCGAAGCACGGGCCGTCACCGAGACGCTGAGCGAGAACAGCCGAGACCTGATCGTGCGAGATGTGTTCGCCGGAGCCACAACTCCGGCCCCGCTGCTCACCGCCGAATTCACCACCCATGTCCGACGCGTCCTCTCACCCGGCGGCATGTATGTCGTCAACTGCGGTGACCGCCGGGATCTCTCGCTCGCGAAGCAGGAGGCGGCGACCATCGGAAGTATCTTTCCGCACACGGCGATCGTCGCCGATCCGGCAATGCTCAAGGGCAGGCGTTACGGCAACATCATCATCGCCGGCAGTGACGTCCCGATCGGAGACTCCCCGGCTCTGGCGCGGGAGCTTCTCGGCGGCGCAGTTCCGGCACACGTGTGGTTGACCGAGCAGGTCACAACTTTCGCGCGTGATGCAAAGGTGTTGCGGGATTGAATACTGGGTTCCAAGACCCGCTCACAGCACGTCCTGCGCGAGTGTCATCAGGCGACGGTGCGCATCGGCTCCGGCGCGGCCTATTTCGTCCTGCGGTGCGCTGATCAGGACGTCGTTCTCGACGATCGTTCGACCGCCCACCATCACGCGCGCCAGCGGTGGCGTCTGCCCGTACGCGAACGCGACCACAGGGTCGTCCACGGCCGAGTAGAAACCATCGGTGCGCCAGATGGCGATGTCGGCCAGCTTGCCGACCTCGAGTGACCCGATCTCGCTCTGCCGGCCCAGTACTGTTGCACCGCCCAGGGTTCCGATCTCGAGTGCCTGACGCGCGGTCAGTGCTGTCGGACCGTACTTGGCTCGCTGCATGTACATCGCCTGGCGGACCTCGCCGGCAAGCGGCACCATCTCGGCCGAAGCGGAACCGTCCACACCGAGGCCGACGGGTGCGCCGGCCGCGAGCAGGTCCGAGATTCGCGCGATGCCTGCGCCCAGACGTGCATTGGAACTCGGGCAGTGCGCAATGCCGGTGCCGGTGGCCGCCATCTTCGCGATGTCGGAGTCGTGCAGGTGTACCGCGTGGGCGAACCACACGTCGTCACCGAGCCAGCCGACCTGCTCCATGTATTCGACCGGGGTGCAGTTCATCTGAGCGAGGCAATGCTCCTCCTCGTCCAGAGTCTCGGCCAGATGGGTGTGCAGCCGAACACCTTTTGCGCGGGCGAGTTGTGCGGACTCGACGAGCAGTTGCTTGCTGATCGAGAACGGGGAGCACGGCGCGACGGCGATGCGGAGCATAGAGCCGAAGGAGGCGTCGTGATAGGTGTCGATGGCCTCGGCGGTAGCGGTGAGGATGTCGTCGAGCGTTTCTACCACCTCGTCGGGCGGCAGACCGCCGTCGGACACACCCCGGTCCATCGAGCCGCGGCACGGCTGAAATCGGACGCCGATGCGCTGAGCCGCGTCGATCTCGGCGGCGAACAGGTCGCCTCGGCCCTTGGGGAAGATGTAGTGATGATCGGTGCTCGTCGTGCATCCCGATTTCGCCAGCCAACCGAGGCCGGCAGCAGCTGCGCCACCGACGACCTCGGCATCCATCTTCGACCACGGCTTGTACAGCGCCACAAGCCATTCGAAGAGCGTGTTGTCCTTGGCGAGACCTTGAGAGGCCCACTGATAGAGGTGGTGATGGGTGTTCACCAGTCCAGGCGTGACGAGGCAGCCGGACGCGTCGATGTTCTCTGCCCCGGCGAGGACCGGTGCCGAGCCGGATCCCACTGCGGTGATCTTCGTTCCTTCGATCACGAGATAGCCGGAGGGAACCTCGTCGCCGACAATGGGGGCGATATACGCATTGGAGATCACGGTGGTCATGTGTCGTCGGCCTTTCGAGTTGCTGCGACATCGTAAGCCCGCCGGAGCGTCGGCGCAGTGGAGCGGGTCTAGGGTGACGGTATGGCTCTCATTGCACTGTTGGATCTCACGTTCAAGCCCGAATCCCTTGCCGAAGCACGGGCGTTGCTGCGCACCGTTCTCGCGGACACCCGCGCGTTCGAGGGATGCCTCGGTGTCGAGGTGTGGGTCGACGAAGAGAACGAAGCGCACGTCGTCGCGCACGAGACGTGGGAGTCGGCGGAGGCCGACGCGAAGTACCGCGAGTTCCGCGCCGGACCGGGCAAGATCGTCGAATTGCCGCCGCTGCTTGCCGCAGCACCGTCGTTGACGAAATTCACCGTCGATTCTTCGGTGTAGCGGATTCGTCGATCCGGCCACCGGCCACCGTGGCCGGTTGTGGTCGACCGGTGAGGAACCCCTGCACCATGTCGGCACCGAGATCGGCCGCCACCCGCAATTCCGCGTCGGTCTCGACACCTTCCATGATGACGCCGGCACCGATCTGTCGGGCGAAGTCGATGATCGCCGTGGCTGCGGCGCGTCGAAATGCGTCCCGATCGATTCCGTGCACGAGTGCGTAGTCGATCTTGAGGGTGTCGGGCCTGAGCTCGACGATGTGGCGCATACCGGCGAACCCGGCTCCGACGTCGTCGATGGAGATTTGGACCCCCGCGTCGCGCAGGCTCTCGATGGCGCGGGTCACCGCACGGTAGTCGTCGACGCGTTCGTGCTCGGTGATCTCGAGGTGAAAGGTTCGGGTTGCCAGATGCGGACGCAACCGGTCGAGTAGGTCGGTCGTGCGGATGGTGTCCGCCGACGCATTGAGCGACACGAACGGCCCCGGCGGTAGATGATGAGTATGCGTCAGCGCCTGTTCCAGCGCTGCGCGTTCGAGCCGTGCACCGACGCCGGCGTCGGCTGCGTCGCGGTACCACGACAGGGGCGATCCGTGGCCGAACGGGAATCGCGACAGTGCCTCGTAGCCGACGGTCGAACCGGTGACCGTGTCGCAGATGGGCTGGAAGAAGATGTCGGGCCCGCCGGATTCGATGAGCGCATCGATTCTCTGCCTGGCCTGTTCGCGGGCATCCGCTGCGGACAGTCCCGTCTCCGGGAACTTTCCCGACGTCCGTGCTTTGAAGCGATACATCTCGATGTCGGCGAGTGCGATCAACCGTCGGACCAATACGTGTAGGCCGGTGTCGGCGGGCGGCGTCTCCACGGCCGAGCCCACACTTGTGGTGAACGGCGGGCCGTCGAACGATTCCTCCAGTGATGCGCGAATCCTGTTGTCCGATTGGGTGATCGACTCTCTGGTTCCGACACTGACGACCACGAACTCGTCGCCGCCGAGTCGTGCGACCGCGGATTTGTCCCCCACTGCAACGGACAGGCGACGGGCGACCTCGACGAGCACTGCGTCACCGGAGGGATGGCCGAACCTGTCGTTGATGTGCTTGAACCGATCGATGTCGAGGACGGTCACCCCGACCGCCTGCTGTGCACGATCTTCAGCTGGTGACAGGCGCAACGAGTCGACGGTATCGAGCAGCCCACGCCGGTTCCACAGGCCGGTCAACGGATCTCGCAATGCTCTCGCCGCGCTCGTTCGCAGCTGACTTATGTACGACTTGATCATGAAGGGTGCGGCGTAGAGGGATCCGATGGTGACCATTCGAGAATTGGTGGACCATGGATCGGCACCCTCCGAGACAGCCAGAGCGGCAAGGCCCGCAAGGGTGAGTGCGCCGATTGCCAAGTGAATCAACATGACACGGTGCGAGCTCGCGACGACGATGAACGCTGCGACGATCGAGAACATCGCGCAGCCCGGCATCGCGTCGAAGTGGGTTTGGAAGGCGAACAGAACGGTCACGATGCCGACGTCGGCGTAGAGGATGTAGACAATCGCCATCTTCGGGGACGCCCACGGACGGACGTACCAGGCAAACGCCACCGGCACCGTGGTGACGGACGCGAGCAGCACGGCGATCGACATGGTGTCGGAGAACTGACCGGCGGGGACCATCAGGGCCCCGGCGAGGCCGAACGTGAGCGTCATTCCGCTGATGAACAGCCGCACCCAGCGTTCCTCCGCGGTGGGTGCGAAGTCTCCCGGTTCGGAAATGGTGACGCCCTCCGTAGAACCAGCCACTAACCTGCGTGAACGCTAGCACCCACACCTGCTGCCGTAGTGCGGATGCAACCGTTCAGACCATGTCGTGCTTGGTGAGCCACCGCAACGTCGGCCAGCCGAGAAACACCGGTAACCAGCAGGTCAGTACGCGGTAGAGCAGCACGGACGGGACTGCGATGGAGGCGGGGAGGCCGAACGCGGCAAGCCCGCCGATGAGGGCTGCTTCCACGGCCCCCACGCCGCCCGGCGTCGGGGCGGCCGAGGCCAATGTGCCCCCGATCATCGTTACCACTGTCACCGTCACGAACGTCGTTCCGCCGCCGAACGCTTCGACACTCGCCCACAGGGCGAGCGCAGCACCCAAAGTGGTTGCGGCACAGCCGAGGATGATGATCGAGAACCGTTTCGGGTCTCGGGCGAGTTCGCCGAGCTCGGTGAGCACTTCGGCAACCTGGGGCCGCACGGCCACTTTCAGCCACAGTCGCAGTTTGGGCACGAACATGAAGGTCCCGACGACTCCGAATGCGACGCCGGCGATGAGGTACAGCACGGTGTTGCCCGGCACCATGTTGGACAGCCCCGATGACGTTCCGGCGACGACACTGAAGAAGATCAGCAGGCTGACATGGGTGATCACCTGAACCGACTGTTGCAGTGCCACAGCGGCCGTCGCGCGAACGGTACCCAATCCACCCTTTTGTAGAAAACGGACGCTCAGGGCCAGGCCGCCGACGCCCGCAGGTGTCGTGGTCGCGGCGAAGGTGTTCGCCACCTGCATGATCGTCAGATTCTTGAAGCTGACCTTGCCGAATGCGCACGCCCACAATGCGGCACCGGCCCCGATGTAGGTCAGCGCGGAGACGGCCAGACCGAGCAGCGCCCACCACCAGTCGACCGAACCCAATTCGACGACGAACGCGGGTACTGCACTGATGAACGGGTATGCGACGTAGACCAATCCGATCAACAACACGAGCGAGATGATCTGGTTGCGGCTGAATCGCGTGACCTGTTCGGCCTCGATCCTCGCGGCACCGGTCTGATCGAGCACTTCGAGCCGGACGGACTTCATCGTCTTTCCTGCATCGGCAACCGACTGACGCACCCGAAGAGGGATGGCGGACTTGGTCAATCGACCGGACGCCGCGATCACGACGTCGATTCCCAGGACCTCGACGGCCGTGGCCACGGCGCGATGCGAGCCGAAAAGATCTGCAGTGGTGAGTAACAGCTGTGCGACGTCGGATTGCATCTGGGCGTCCGACGCGCCGAGTTCTGCGTGCCCGAACCCGCAGAACAGTGCCGCGCCGTCGTGGAGCCGCAGTTCACCCCGATGCAGGTCACCGTGCGAGATCTGGTTCTCGTGCAACGTGTTCAGAGCCGACCAGAGAGCTCTGAGCGCGGCGTCGTCGAGCTCGGCCTCGATGGGGTCGCCGATGGGCTGGCTGTGCGCGTACAACGTCCAGCCGCGGTCGAGTGCTGCTACCGCCAACGGGTCGCTGCCTGCGGCGTTCACACCCTTGATGGCCAGGCCCATCAACGCGCGGTGCTCGACGGCGCGGCGCATGGACGCGTGCAACGGTGCTGTCTCGCTGCCGCGCCGGGTGATCCATCGCCAGAACTGGCGTAGCGCACCGCCACTGCGCTGGTTCTGCCCGTAGAGCTCGACCACCACATCGGCGTCCGGGGTGTGGGCGTTCAGTACCAACGGGCCCGGGCCTGCGGGTCGCACGACGGTGAAGCTGCGGACGTCGACGCCCCGGCTGCGGAACAGGCGCACGGCCGCGTCGAGTGGAACCTCCAGTGCCGGGGTGCCGACCAGCAGCACGATGATCGCACCGACGAGCCAACCGACCGCCAGCCCGAGCAGCGAACGGGCCGGGACCACCGTGGACACGACCAGGTGTATCGGTACGAAGGCGAGCAGCAGTGCCCACCATGCTCGACGCCACCGCGCGGGTAGGCCCGGGCCCGACACCGTGAGTGCCGCGGCGAGCATGGCGATCCAGCGTGAATCGTCGAGGAATTGCGACAGGAACGTGTCGAGTCGCTCGGGCACGTCCAGGTCCCACGTCGGAGTCGAGATGCCGGTACCGGTAATGGACAGAGCCAGCGCGGCGATCAGAGCTGCTGCCGCGTACCCGGCCAACAGTTTCCACTTGCGTCCGGCGATCAGCCCGATCAACACTCCGAACGGGAGGGCGAGGATCGCGACGCCGTAGACGATGTAGACGGCGTTGGACTGATCGGGGCTGAGCACGCCGACGATGTTGGACACCGATTGTTCGAGTGCGTCCCACTGATTTCGGGTGATGAGCGAGCCGGCGATGACCAAGCTCAAGAACACCGAGGCGGCAACGACCCGAATGATGTCACTGGTTCTTCTCACCAGCGGCTGCAGCAGGTTTCCCGCTACGGGAACGTCCCGCCCATCCACGCGCATGGGCTCAACTTACCGTGCGGTACGCCGACGGAGTTCGTTGCGCACGGCGGGCCATTCGGATTCGATGATGGAGAACACGACGGTGTCGCGCAGTGAACCGTCGGCCATACGTTGGTGATTGCGCAGAATGCCGTCCTGCTTGGCTCCGAGTTTCGCGATGGCCGTCCGCGATTGGAGGTTCATCCAGTGGGTGCGGAATTCCACCGCGATACAACCGAGTTCCTCGAAAGCGTGCGTCAGCAACAGCAGTTTGCTCGACGCGTTGGTGCCGGTTCCGTGGGCGGAGCGCGCATTCCAGGTGTATCCGATTTCGACGCGGCGGTTGTTCGAATCGACGTTGCAGAAGGTCGTCGCGCCGAGGATCTGCCCGGTGTCGTTGCGCCGCAAAGTGAATGGAAGCATGGTTCCCGCGTCGAGCAGTCCCAGCCGGCGATCGATCTCGGCGGCCATGTCTTCCGGTTTCGGAACGCTCGTGTACCAGAGTTTCCAGAGCTCGCCGTCGCGGGCGGCATCGCACAGCCCCTCGAGGTGATCGCGGCTCAGCGGCTCGAGGGTCACGAGGTCGTCAGTGAGGGTCACCGGTTGCAGAAAGGACATTGGCCGACGATACGTCCCGGCGTGGTGTTCGCAACAGCGAGAAGGTCGCCACCGCCAACGAAAACCGATAGCCCTGCGTCCTCTCCGCGTCCTACGGTGGGCGGCATGCACATCGCGATGATCGGTACGACGGCACCGAGTCACATCTATCCCTCGCTCGCCGTCGTCGCCGAATTGGTCCGACGCGGGCATCGCGTCACCTATGCCGTCGGTGAGTCGTTGCGGCACCTGGTCGAACCCGCTGGACTCGAGGTGGTGGCGTTCCCCTCGATACTTCCCGACGGGGAGGGCTCCTGGCCGGACGACCCGGCGTCGGCGATGCAGGTGTTCCTCGACGAAGCGATCGCGTCTCTTCCCGTGCTCACCGCGTTCTACGACGACGATCAGCCGGACGTGCTCCTCTACGACATCGGCGGTCTGACCGCCCCGATCCTCGGCGTCCGGTACGGGGTGACGGCCGTGCAGCTCTCCCCTACATATGTCGCCTGGGACGGCTACGTCGAGGATCTCGGTGAGGGAATGGCCTCTATCCGTGAGTCGACAACCGGCGTTGCGTATCGCGATACCTATGCGACCTGGTTGCGAGAAAACGACATCGACGCAGACCCGTGGGACTGGATCACGTACCCGGAGCACTGCCTGTCGTTGATCCCGAAAGTGATGCAGCCGAACGCCGATCGAGTCCCCAGCTCGGTGCAGTTCGTCGGCCCATGTCTCGATCCGGTGCGACTGCACGACCGATCGTGGTCCG
Organism: Rhodococcus sp. 1R11; assembly: GCF_004563845.1. Taxonomy (NCBI): domain Bacteria; kingdom Bacillati; phylum Actinomycetota; class Actinomycetes; order Mycobacteriales; family Nocardiaceae; genus Rhodococcus; species Rhodococcus sp. 1R11. Next base: position 89,677 of record NZ_SPNG01000017.1, read on the forward strand.
CGCCCGAGAGGCCCGTTCTCTACGTATCGTTCGGCACCGGGTACAACGAACGCCCCGACTTCTACCGGCTGTGCATCGAGACGTTCGCGAACACGGACTGGCACGTGGTGATCTCCATCGGCAGACGTGTCGACCCCGCCGTACTCGGGGATCTACCCGCGAATGTCGAACTCCACGGACATGTTCCGCAGCTCGCGGTGCTCGACGCCGCCACCGTGTTCGTCACCCACGCCGGAATGGGCGGGTGCACCGAAGCCCTGTGGTTCGGCGTTCCGACAGTTGCCCTACCGCAGGCGGTCGACCAATTCGGCAACGCGGCGATGCTCGCCGAACTCGGCGTAGGAGTGCACGTCGACTTCGACGGGGTGACGGCAACAGTCCTTCGCGAGGCCGTCGAACAGGCCCGAGGACTCGCGCCGCGCGCACGTGAGATCAGCGCCGTGGTACGTGCGCACGGCGGCGTCGACCAGGCCGCGAATGCGATCGAGGCATTCGGCGTCGATGCCGGCGGAACGGTTACGTAGCCAGCGTCGCCAATTCCTCGAACGTCTCGGCGTACGTATCGCGGACCTGATCCCAGGAAGCCGTCATGTCCACACTCTCCGGACCGGCGATCGGCACCGCGTAGCCGTACTGCGAGCGCGGCACCGGGCTACCGGGCAGAACGAGTACCTGCGTGAACGCCGCAGAATCGGGATTGAACGTCAGAGTGTGCGAGGCGACGTTGCGGCCCCAATCCTCGGACGGCCACGACAGGAAGATCACGTGTCGGGGGTTCTCGGCGGGATCGGTGTACGAGACGTAGCTGCCGTAATGCTCCTCGCCCGGCGAGAGGATCTTGTACGCGCCGTTGTCGGTGTAGATCAACAACGCCTCGGCGAACGGCTTCTGATCGAACAGTGCCGTGTACCTCAGTGCCTGAACGAACACGGGTCGGCCCAACGGAATGGAGATTGCATCCTGCTGTGTGGTCACGAGGATCAAAGGTACCGACGTCGAGAATCCGGTGCAGCCAGCCGCGCTGAGCGCGGTCAGCTGCACCCGATTCGAAGGGAGGAACCGTTCGGGAACCGTCGACGTCGAAGCAGGCATGCTCGAATCCTGGCTGGCGCAGCACGACGGAGTGATCACCCGTGCTCAGGCCGGTGCCTGCGGACTCAGTGGGGATGCGGTGGACCGCCTGGTGCGCGGAGGCAAGTGGAAGGCGATTCACCGCGGGGTGTTCTTCGTTGCCGATCGACCCTTCACTGGGGAAGCACGAATTCGATGCGCAGTGTGGGGCGCGGGCGACCGAGCCGTTCTCAGCGGAGAGGCCGCAGCGTTCTGGCATCGTGTCGTGGCCGAGATGCCGGGCATCATCGAGGTCACCGTCCCCAGAACCGGTCGAAGTCGGGCCGCCGGGTGCCGGCTTCGCAGACGGGACGTGCACAGCACCGATGTCGTGGAGCGCCGCGGAGTGCGGGTCACCTCACTCGAACTGTCCGTTCTCGAGGCGTCGGTCGGCAAGGCCCACATCATGGATCGAGCACTGCAGCGGCACACGAATCTGGAAAGCCTGCGACGTGCGCATGCCCGTAATGCAGGACGGACCGGGGCTCCGAAGGCGGAGCGGCTGTTGACAGCCGCCGAAGGTGGTGCCCGATCGGAGGGTGAGCGCCTGCTGGTGCGCGAGCTGCGCCTCCGCAAGATCACCGGGTGGGCGGTCAACTATCGATGGGACGGCTACGAACTGGACATCGCGTTCTTGATCGAGATGGTGGCGATCGAGATCGACGGTTGGGCCTTCCACTCCGATCGCGACGCTTTCCAGCGTGATCGAACCAGGCAGAACGCGATCTCGCGGGACTGGACGGTACTTCGCTACACCTGGGCGGACCTGACCGAACGGATGGACCGGGTGATCGCCGAGATACTCGCCGCCATCACGCGAATCCGGTGCAGCCAGCCGCGCTGAGCGCGGTCAGCTGCACCCGATTCAGTCCTCCAGAACGCTGACGCTCACGCCGTAGGGCAGGAATCGGACCCGTCGACGCGGGTCGGTGTTGTCCTTGTGTGCTCGCAGCGCATCGAGTTCGGTGGCGTAGAGCTGATCGACCTGCGCCGAGCCGGCATCGTCGACGCTGTAGATCGCCCAGACGCCGTCACCCTTCTGGCCTGTGGTTTCCGGCTCCGACGGGGCCTTGGGTGCTCCCGCGTTGGCGAACAGCGAGCCGACCACCTCGCGCAGGCCATCGGTCGCTTCACGCGCGAACTTGTCGAAGTCGTCGGATCCGAATCCGAAGGGTCCCTGGTTGGCCATGGCGCTACCTCCTGAGTGAAACTCCAGTATGCGCGTTTTCTCCGAACTGCCGCCGAGTGTCCACACGTTCGCAGTGCCGGGTAATTCCGAGCACCCCGCGTTGGTGTTACTGCACGGCCTCGGCTCGGCGGGTGTTCCGGCATTCGGTGCCCTCGCCGCCGATCCGGCATTCGACGGCCGCGAGCGGGTGCTGCCGGACCTGGTTGGCTTTGGACTCAGCGACCGTCCACACGATTTCGGCTACTCGCTCGACGACCACGCGGCCATCATCGCGACCGTGCTCGAGCAGCGCGGGCTCGCATCAGTGGACCTGGTGGGCCACAGTCTGGGGGGATCGATTGCCATCGTGCTCGCCTACCGTCGACCGGATTTGGTGGGCCGACTGATCGTGCTCGAACCCAACCTCCTGCCATGGGACGGAACCGCCAGCGTCGAGATTGCCCGACAATCCGAAGCGGAGTTCGTCGAAACCGGCTATGCCGAGCTCATCGCCGACGCCGACCCCGACTGGGCGTCCACCCTGTGCATTGCCGATCCGATCGCGCTGCACCGCACCGCCGTCGGGCTGTGCGAAGGTCCGGATCCGACGGCCGAGGCAATGCTGAAGTCTCTGACGTTGCCGCGGCTGTTCGTCTATGGAGACCGCACTGGTGCGCCGAGCCAGGAGCGTCGATTGGCTTCTGCAGGGGTGCTTTTCGCATGCATCGATGACGCCGGCCACGTCATGATGGCCGACAATCCCGCCGGCACCGTCGAGGTTCTGCGATCCGGCCTACTGCTGTAGCCGGGCCCCGATGGTGTTGTGCAGTGCCCGCAATGAGTTCTGGCCGAGGGAGACCGTCTGAGATTCGATGTGCCGCAACAGATGGGTGTCGTTCAAGACCTTCTCGCTCGACTGGATCAGCACCGTGCCGGCGCCCGTGAAATCGAACTGACGCTCTTCGCCGCTGTTGGCCCCGAGAAATCCGCGCGCTGCGCCGAGGAAGTTCTGCATCCAGGCGGCATCGAAGTGATGTGATGGCGACGGGCAATCCGCCCAACCGACAAGCGCTTCCGGGTCGATGCGTAGTGGCGGCTCGGCGAACATGACCGTGCCGTTGGACGAGGCCAAGAACTTTCCGGTACCGAGCAGGGTCAGGAAGCCGGGCACGATCGACTGCTTGAGATCCAGAGTCGGCTCGAAGGCGAGCAGGTTGGCCGCTCGGATGGTGAGGTTGCCGTCGTCGA
>NZ_SPNG01000034.1:0-675 GCF_004563845.1 Rhodococcus sp. 1R11
GAACCACCACCCTGCTCAACGCGGTCCGCGAACACGACGTCCGCTACCACCACATCTCCACCGACGAGGTCTACGGCGACCTCGAACTCGACGATCCGGCACGGTTCACCGAATCGACCCCGTACAACCCGTCGAGCCCGTACTCCTCGACCAAGGCGTCGAGTGATCTGCTGGTGCGCGCGTGGACCCGCTCGTTCGGCGTCCGGTCCACCATCTCGAACTGCTCCAACAACTACGGCCCGTATCAGCACGTGGAGAAGTTCATCCCGCGTCAGATCACCAACATCCTCAGCGGCTCACGCCCCAAGCTCTACGGTGCGGGGCAGAACGTGCGCGACTGGATCCACGTCGACGATCACAACAGCGCCGTCTGGGCCATCATCGACGGCGGCCGCATCGGCGAGACCTATCTCATCGGAGCCGACGGCGAAGCCAACAACCGCACCGTCCTCGAAGCGATCCTCGAAGAAACCGGCCACGAGCCCGACGCATTCGATTTCGTCACCGACCGCCCCGGCCACGACCTTCGCTACGCCATCGACTCGACTAAGCTCCGCACCGAATTGGGTTGGACACCAACCTATGTCGACTTCCGCGCCGGATTGAAAGCGACCGTCGACTGGTACCGCGACAACGAGCAGTGGTGGCGACCGCAGAAGGATGCCACCGAGGCCG
>NZ_SPNG01000018.1:0-79523 GCF_004563845.1 Rhodococcus sp. 1R11
AGAGTTACGGCGGCCATAGCGGAGGGGAAACGCCCGGTCCCATTCCGAACCCGGAAGCTAAGCCCTCCAGCGCCGATGGTACTGCACTCGACAGGGTGTGGGAGAGTAGGACACCGCCGAACACAACTTGAACCAAACAACCCCCGACCATCACGGTCGGGGGTTGTTTGCATTCGAAACCACCACCCACACAACAGTATTCGCCGCTCTCCTGCTGCTGAACACGCAGACGCCTGCACCTACACCCCCAGTCCCATCACTCGCCGTACGGGGCCGCCCGTCCAGCCACCCCCGATCGCGAACGCGCGCGCACACGCCGAACGCGAGCAGAACCGCGACACCACACCGCGCGCACCTGACAAACGCGCGCGCGTTCCCAAAATCCGGGTGGGTCTCGAGGTCTGGCCACCCTGGACCGTGCCGGGCCTCTGACGCCGGCTACGTGACCTGTCACCCCCTAACCCCGGCTAGCAAACGCGAGCGCGTTTGCCGGACACGAGCAGATCGGCGACACCACACTGCGCGCATCTGACGAACGCGCGCGCGTGTGAGCAACCCAGGGGTGCCGGCGCGACCGGCCGCGTCCGATAGCGCTGGATGTCCACTTGCGACTCCCACCCCGTCGCGCACGTGAGCGCATTCGCGCAGACAGAGGAACTCGGTGCTACCCAACCGTGTGGCTGCTGGGACGTCACCCCTCCCCGTCGCACACGCGAGCGCGTTTGCCACACGCGAGCAGATCAGTGACACCGGACTGCGCGCACCTGACGAACGCGCGCGCGTTTGCGTAGACCGAGAAGGCCTACCGCCCAACCTGATCGGAGTAGGCCGGCAACACTCCACCACACATTCGAGTGCGCCCTGAAACACACAGCTGCGCAACCATTGTCGACTGCAGAATTTAATCGGTGGAGTTCGACGCCTCGGCAGTGCATGATCGTCGTACGGGTACATCGCATCGATCGTGGAGGTGGACAATGGCAGCATTCTTCGAGCGCGCAGGCCGCGGCGTCGTCTACACGCGGTCCGCGTTTATTGCCGATCATGCTCTCTGAGTAGAGCTTTCGCGGATCGAGGCCGTTGAGCCTCGCAGCATTACGCGTCGACTATTTTGCGCCGCACGGCTGTGCTCCGTGTGAGGCGTCCATTCTTTCTCTAGGAGAACAGATGTACTACGAACATGTCCTGAGTGAACATCGACAACGGGTTGCCCGGGGTGTCGAGAACTACGAACGGCGTCGCATTGCAGCCGAACGTGCGGCGGAAAGCGTTGCGGCACAAGATAAGGCCGAGTCCAAGCAGGAATCGGACGAGGCAGCCACCGGAAACGACGATGAAACAGCCGGAAACGGTGACTGTTCTGAATCCGGTACCGGGTCCGGATCGGTATCGGCAGATCGCCGATCGGTCATCGTTTGACCAGATGTGAATATCGATCGCCGGCTGCGTCGATGAAGTCGCGCACGAACCAGCACGCAGGGACCACTACGAGGCCTTGCGTGCTGGTGTCGTCGAGGGCGTACTCGGTGATCGCGGCGGCCAGCCCTCGGCCGCGGAACCGAGGCAGTGTCACGGTGTGGTGGAAGGTGCGGACGCCGTTCGAATCGAAGTACTCGGAGTACCCGGCGGGTTCCGCGTCGACGTGAATTTCGTATCGGTGGGCGGCGGTGTCATGGGTGATCGTCACCGGCATTGCGCTACCTCCTGACTGTGTTCGATGTCTCCACGGTAACCGGCAGTCGAACTGCGGTTGTTCGGTAGTTACTCGAGCAGGCATCGACGCAGTAGGCTGAGGGAAACCGAGTCGTGCGAGCGCCACCCGTCGCAACACCTCTCTTCATAAGTACGGGGCGCTCGAGGCTTAAGGCGGCAATCCGTGGAAGACACATCCGACCGGGGAATCAAAGCTTTCATCAGAACCGTCGCGCAGCGCGGTGGACGCGCGGAGCGTCTGACCACTTCGCGTCGCAATCCCGTCCAGGTCTGGTCGATGGACGGTAAGTCCTCCTGCATCGTGCGGGTGCGATCGAAGGTGACGGGCGACTGGAAGGCCCGCAGGCAGGACGAGTCGCTCGAGAGCGACGACACGGGGTCGTCGTACTGGGTGTTCGTGGACCTGGCTGCTGAAGAACCGCGCTTCTACATGGTGTCCTCCGAGGAGATGGCGTCGGACATTCGCGGAGAAGTGGATCTGTGGGTACAGGATTCACCGCTGCGGACACGAACCGGGCATCACGCAATCGCAGTCGACAGGGTGGCTCACGGCAGTGAACGCTGGGAACTGCTGGGACTGAGCGCCACCCTGGACACGTCGGTCGACGTCGGACCCGAGCAGACGTGGGTTCGCACGCCTCGGGTCAAGGCAACGCGAAAGTCGAAGGTCGTCGTCGAGGAAGAAGTGATCGACAACCGGGTGCGGGTGGTGGCCGATTGCGAGGGTTACCGGCTCAGTGGGCGGTTCGACCCGCAGACTCAGCGCCTCGAAATCACAGCCGGGCCGATGGAGGGTCGACGGTTCGACAACCCGTCCGTCGCCGCCAGTGCCGTCGCCACGCACATCAGCGGAGACGTCGAGGAGCGGGATGGCTGGCAGTTCTGGCAGTTGGACACTCCCGATCGCGCCCCCCTCGGTTCCTTTCAGTAAGAACTAGCAGGTGAACGCGGTGATTTTGTGAGCTGTCACCAACTTCGCGCAACGTGCGGAAACCGTCGAAGTGCCTGATTAACCTGGCGCTTGTACGACGAGCTCCCTGTTTCAATCGCTGGGTCGAATCGATGCTCGAGAGTTCGTCTGTGCATCGGGTTTCGGGTCTCAGCGAGCTCGACGGTCGACAGTGCGAGGGGTGCTGTCGACCGTGGGGAGAGGTATTCACCATGGAGCAGTCATACCGAGCGGCATCCGCTCATTCGTCCCGCTTCCTTTTTCTCATCGCACAGTTCGTCGATCGAAGAATTCCGGCGGAGTTCTTCTTGACGCAGTTTCGAGAACTTCAGAACACGCGGGTGACGTACCTCGATGCAGAGGTGTCGTCGGTGATCGGGATGCTGTCGGTGGACGTCGGGGCGTATCTGGGAGACGTCGACATCCGCGGCGTGGACTACATCGATGCCGAACAACTGTGGCGTGCGGCCGGCCATGCGTTTCGTGACCTCATGACGTTGCAGTCCGAGCAGTTCGAGCGCGAGGCCGGCTGATCCGCCACTACAGACCGTCAGCGGAATCGATCACGGTGTCGCAGAAGGTCTTCCAGCCGAAAGCGTCGGTGCGTGCCACGCATTTCGATCGGTAGGTCTCCGGCGTCGGCCAGGCGTCGGACGTAGGTGTCCGAGACACCGAGCACCTCTGCCGCCTGCGAGGTCGTCAACAGTTCTTCGACGGTTCCGATGGCCACAGCCCTGGCGGTGGCCAGCTGGGTGAGCAGTTCGAGCACAGCAGCGCGCGCGGAGTCGTCCAGGTCCACCGACACTCCGCCGAGAAGCACATCGATGTCGGTGTCCGTGTTCTCGTGCAGTGCCGCCGTGATTCGCGCGGCGGAGCGCGAACTCAGCGCACGGGTGACGAATCGGAAGTCCATCCGACCAGGATAGGAGCGTCCGGTTCGCCTAGGCTCGAGACACCCACCATGCGAGGAGTGTTTCAGTGCCGCAGTTGTTGCACCTGGATTCGTCTGCCGACCTGTCCCGTTCGATCAGCCGCCGGGTGACAGCCCACTTCTCGGACGCGTGGCACAGCATCGGAACCGACCATTCGGTGATTCGCCGTGATCTGCACGTCAACGCTCTGCCACATCTGCCGACCTCGGCACTGCATTGGGCACCGCACCTGCGGACTGCCGACGAGGTCGTGGACGCAGCAGCCGAGGCTCTCCAAGTCGAGCTGATCGAGGAACTGATCTCCGCGGACGTCGTACTGATCGGTGCGCCGATGTACAACTGGTCGATCCCGTCGACGCTGAAGGCCTGGATCGACTACGTGCACGTTCCCGGCATCACGGTGCCGTTCGACGGCGACACAGCACCACTCGTCGGCAAGCCTGCGGTTGTGGTCACCAGTCGGGGGAACGAGTACACCCCGGGCTCGGAGGCAGCTTCGATCGACCACACCACGGGGCAGCTGCAGCAGGTTCTCGGTGCCGCGCTGGGCATGGACGTGCATTTCGTCCCGATCGACCTGACTCTTGCCGAGCGGGTTGCCGGTCTGGCCCCGAAGATCCCGCAGGCTCGGGCCAGCCTCGACGCAGCATTCTCGGCCGTCGACGAGCTCGCGCGGCGTTTGGGCACGATCGCGCCCGTGTGAGAGCCGAGTAACCTGTCAGGGTGCAACCGAACGGCCCTGGTAGCGGCATCGAACGTGGACCAGGACGTCACCGGTTGGCGCGTCCGTCCGGCGACCACGCCGTTGCGCTGCGGATCGGCCGGGTGCTCGTCGCGACGGCGGCGGTGGCGTCCATCGCAGTCAGTGGCGTCGGATTCGCGGTGTACCGGGAGGCAACCACCGGACTGACCACTTCCGATGCGCTCGACGGTATCGCGAACAACGATCCGGACGTCAACGGTGCCGACACCAACATTCTGCTGATCGGACTCGACAGTCGTAAGGACATGGACGGCAACGATCTGCCGGCCGCGTTCGTCACCGACACCCTGCATGCCGGTGACAGCGATGTCGGGGGATACAACACCAATACCCTTCTCTTGGTGCATCTTCCGGCCGGCGGTGGACGAGCGACAGCGCTGTCGATACCGCGTGACGACTACGTCGACGTTCCCGGGTACGGCAAGCGGAAGATCAAGGAGGCCTACGGGCTCGCCAAGGCCGACGCCGACACCCAGTTGCTCGACGAGGGTGTCACCGACGCAGCCGAGCGTGAGCGTCGAGCACGCGAGGCGGGGCGCCGCTCGACGCTGACGGCCGTTCGCGATCTGCTCGATGTGCCCATCGACCATTTCGCCGAAGTCAATCTTCTGGGGTTCTACGACGTGGCGACGGCAGTCGGCCCGATCCAGGTGTGCCTGAACAACCCGGTGCACGATACGTACTCGGGCGCGAACTTCCCTGCGGGTGCACAGGAATTGAGCGCGACTCAGGCGTTGTCCTTCGTGCGTCAACGGCACGGACTCGACAACGGTGACCTCGACCGAACCAAGCGGCAGCAGGCGTTCGTGGCCGGGGTGATGGCCAAGCTCAGCGCATCCGGCGTGCTGGCGAACATCAGCGAATTGCGTGCGCTGATCGCCGGTACCAAGAACGACATCGTCATCGACGCAGGCCTCGACCCGGTCGGCCTGGCCGGGGGAGCCGGTGCCGTCATGAATGGCGATATCGACTTCTACACGCTGCCGATCACCGGCTACGACACCGTCGACGGTCAGGACGTCAATCTCGTCGACGTCGACGCCATCAGAGCCGAGGCAGCGCGATTGATCGGTCCTGCGCAGCCGACACCCGCAGCCCTCGATCCGACGTCGGATCCGGCACCACCACCGCTCGAGGAAGCCGTACCCGAGCCGTCCCAGGATCTACCGGCCGCCCCGGACCAGGGTGTGCACAGCAACGGCGGCATCCCCTGCGTCGACTGAGCCCTGCGTCGACTGAGCCCTGCGTCGACGGGGTCAGCGGTTCGGCGTGCTCGACAGAACTTCCATCAATTCCTTTTCGACGGCGGCGAACTGTGGCGTCGTCACGATCTCGAGCTCCCGGGGTCGAGGCAGCGGTACGTCGACCTGTCGTCGAACGTGGGCGGGTCGTGGCGAGAGCACCACCACCCGATCGGACAGGTAGACCGCCTCGCGGATGTCGTGGGTGATCATCAGCACCGTCCACCTGAACTCCGACCAGACCTGCTGCAGCCAGGCCTGCATGTCACTACGGGTCAACGAGTCCAATGCCCCGAAGGGCTCGTCCAACAGCAACACCGACCGTCCCTGCACCACGGTGCGCAGCAGTGCTGCTCGTTGCCGCATGCCACCGGACAGTTCGGACGGGCGAGCGGACTCGTAGCCGTCGAGACCGAACACCGGGAACAACTCGCGCGCCCGAGCTCGTGCCTCCCTCTTGGCGACGCCTTGGACTTCGAGGCCGAGCGAGGTGTTGTCGAGCACCGATCGCCACGGGAACAGCAGGTCCTTCTGCGGCATGTAGGCACACGACGGGACTCGGACCGAGCCCGAATCGGGTGCATCGAGGCCGGCGAGCATGTTGAACACCGTGCTCTTGCCCGAGCCGCTCGGACCGATGATCGACACGAATTCACCGGGCCGGACGCCGAACGACACGCCGTCGAGTACCGGTTTTCCGTCGAACGACTTTCTCAGAGCCGAGACGTCGATGCTGTGCTCGACGTCAGACATTGTGGGCTCGACGTCAGACATTGTGGCCCGCCGAGTCGTGACGTGCCCACGGGGCGACGACGCGTTCGACCACGAACGTGGAGACGAACAGGAGCACGCTGATCACCGCGGTGACGGCAACGGCTGCAAGTACCAGATCGGTACGGAACGAATTCTTCTGCTGACTCATGTAGACACCGAGTCCTGCAGTGGCTCCTGCGTATTCGGCAAAGATCGCGCCGACTACCGCGTACGTGATGCCGATGCGAAGCGAGGTGAAGAACCGGGGAAGTGCCGACGGCAGCCGCACGTACCGGAACTGCTGCCAGCGGCCGGCCCCCATGCTGGACAGGAGGGCTCGCGCGTCGCGATCTGCGGCGGCGAACCCTTCGATGAGCCCGATGGCCATGGGAAAGAACGTTGCCAGTGCGATCACGAGAATCTTGGGCAACAGTCCGAACCCGAACCAGATGATGAGCAGCGGTGCGATCGCGATGATCGGCAGTGTCTGCGAGACGACGAACAAGGGTACGAAGGCACGGCGCAGCCACGGCGAGAAGTCCACGGCGATGGCGAGCAGCCAGGCCAGCACGAGAGAGACTGCGAACCCGACGAGTGTCACCTGCAGTGTCGCTGTGGCGTTCTCGGCAATCGCCTCGCGTTGGGCCCAGCCCTGTGTGAGAACGCGACCGGGGGAGGGCAGTACCTGTGGCCTGATGCCGCTGACCTCGACATAGATCTGCCACACCGCGATCGACAGGGCGACGACGGTCACCGCGGGCCACGCCCACCGCAACGAAGCTCGGATACCGCTGAATGAGAACGTCTCTCGCTCGGCGGTCACCGGCTCATCGATCGCCGAGGTAGTCATCGGTGAAATAGGTGGACCAGTCCGGTTCGGCGCTCAGCGGTGCACCGTTCTGATCGGTGAGTACCCCGCTGTCGTAGAGAAACTTCGAGTACGCGGTCCACGTGTCGATATTCTGTCGTCCGACCTCGCCCGCGGAATCCTTCATGTACTTCTCTGCGAGCATCTTCTGACTCTCGAACACCAACGACTCGTCGGTGAACGTGCCGGGATTGGCGTCGATCAGATCCTGAGCCGCCCTGTCCGGATCGTCCGCCGCGAGTTGGTAGCCACGCTGCAGCGCCTGCACGAACTTCTTCGCCTCGTCCGGATGCGCAGCCAGCCACGGTTCGTTCCCGCTGATCGTGATGGCGTACGCATCGGGGAATCCGTAATCGGTGTAATCGAAGTACTTCATCGGCGTTCCGCTGTGCTCGGCCTCGATGCCCTCCCATGCGAGGTACGACACCGTGAAGTCCGCAGTGCCGGAGTACACCGCCTCGTAGGCCGATGTGCCGAGTACGACGGTCTCGTATTCGCCTGTGCCACCGTCATTCTCGATGACCTGTCGAAGCCCGGCCTGCTCGCCGGATTCACCGAAACCGGCGTAGACCTTGCCGTCGAGTGCGCGTGGGCTCGCGATGTCGTCCCGATCCGCACGCACTCCGATGCCGGTGGCCCAATGCTGCAGTGGTGCGAGGACGGACACGGTCCGAGCGCCGGCCGATCTGGCGAAGACCGTCGAACTCTGGGTGCTGATACCGAATTCGGCGTTGCCTGCGTCGACGAGCGTGTCCGCGGCGGTGTTGTTGTACGGCAGTACTTCCACATCGAGCCCGGCGTCGGCGAAGTAGCCCTCCTGAAGGGCGACGTAGAGGCCGGTGTGATTGGTGTTGGGAGTCCAGTCGAGGGCGAAACGGATGGTGTCGGAATCCGTCGACTGCGAGCAGCCGGCCATCACCGTGGTCGCGAGGACTGTCGCCGCCATCACCGTGAGCAGTCGAGACGTTCTCATGCGTGCACCGGGCTTTCGGTCGAGGGCCACGCAGTGGGGTGTAATGCGCTGTCCCAGAACATCAATTCGTATCTGGACGCGACGACGAAGGCGTCGATCATCTGCTCACGCTGTAGTTCCGTCGCAGAGTCGGCCGCGTCGTCGACGAAGCCCTTGGCAGCTTCGACGATGGCATGGAATTCGGGTGCGTCGTAGTTGGCCACCCACTGTGCGTAGGGATGACCGGGATCGCGTGCCAGCACTGCTTTCGCCGCTCCGGCCAACGAGCGGCCGACGTCGGCGTAGATCCAGAAGCACGGCAGAACAGCCGCCGCCGCAACGGGATACGGCTCGGTCGCCGCGGCGGCCGTCAGATAGGAGGTGTAGCCGAGGCATACCGGTGACGGAGCCGGCGTCTCGGTGGCGGAGGGGAGAACGTTTCCGGTGAGCATGGCCTCGTGCGAGGCGGCCTCGTCCATCGCGCTCGATGCAGCGCCGGCCCAGAACGCTCCGGCTACCGGTGTCGGGGCGTGCGCTGCCAGCAGGGACAGCGCCTTCACGTAGCCACCGAGATACAGCGAATCCTGTTCCAGATATCGACGAAATGCGTCGAGTGGAAGTGTCCCCGCACCGAGCAGGCGGAGGAATTCGAGATCGTCGATCGCGCGTCTGATGTGCGCGGATGCGTCCCAGAGTCGATCGGTGAAGCGGACCGGGTCCGCAGATACAACAGGCGTCATCGCCTTGACATCCCTTCGTCAGTATTACCTGCATCAGGTTCGGCGGGTTTGATCTCAGCATCCGCATCGGCGGACACACCCCGTGTCAGAACGTCAGTGACAGTAACACCGGTCACCATGTACCGGTGTTACTGCCCCTTGGACCTCGGCCTGGGTCTAGCCCAGCATGTCCTCGAGCTCCATGCCCTTGGTCTCGCGGATGTTGGACTTGACGAAGAGGAACGACAGCGCCGCGAAGAGCGCGAAGCCGGCGTAGATGACCCACAGTCCGACGGACGACGTCAGTGGTGGGAAGGCAAGCGTGACAGCGAAGTTGGCGATCCAGTTCGCAGCCGTACCGATACCCAGTGCCATGGCGCGCATCCGGTTGGGGAACATCTCGCCGAGCATGACCCACATGATGGGTCCCCAGGTCGATGCGAAGAAGATGACGAACAGATTCGCCCCGACCAACGCGATCGCACCCCACGGCGAGGGCAGGCTGACCTCGTCGCCGCTGCCGGTCGCCTGCGAGAAGGCGACGGACGCCATGACGAGTCCGACGAACATTCCGACGGACCCGGCCATCAGCAACTTGCGCCTGCCGATGCGATCGACGAACAGAATGGCCACGAACGTCATGGCGACGTTGATGACCGCCGTGATGACCGAGGTGGTGAACGACTGGTCCTCGGTGAACCCGACCGACCGCCACAGCGTCGTCGAGTAGTAGAAGATTGCATTGATGCCGACCAGCTGTTGCAGGACGGCCATCGTGATGCCCACCCAGACGATCGGCTGCAGACCGAACTTGGGGCCACGGATGTCGGCGAACGACGATCGGGCCTCCTTGCGCAGCGTGAGCCTGATCTCGTGCACTCGCTCGTCGGGATGCAGCTCGCCGGTGATGTTCGCCAGGACCGCGGCGGCTTCCTCGTCCAGATGCTGACCCACCAGATAGCGCGGTGATTCCGGGATCAGGGTGGCCAGGATTCCGTAGACCAGAGCGGGTATCACACCGACGAGGAACATCCAGCGCCACGCCTCGACGCCGAACCACAGGTCGTTGGAGGCTCCGTCGGCCGCGCCTGCAAGAAGGGCGTCGGAGAGCAAGGCAGCGAAGATACCGATGGTGATCGCCAACTGCTGCAGCGAGGCCAGAGCGCCACGCCATTTGGCGGGCGCGATTTCGGCAATGTAGGCCGGTGCGATGACCGACGCGATGCCGATGCCGAGACCGCCGAGCACACGCCAGAGCATGAGATCGGGAACGCTGAACGCGAATCCGGAGCCGACCGAAGAAATGGTGAACAGAGCCGAGCCGAGCAACATCACCTTCTTGCGGCCCCAACGGTCGGCGAGACTACCGGCGAACCAGGCACCGATCGCGCAGCCGATCAGGGCGATCGCCACGACGAACCCGGTGGTGAACGAGCCGAGAGAGAAGTGGCTTTCGATCGAATCGACAGCTCCGTTGATGACCGAGCTGTCGAAGCCGAACAGGAAGCCGCCGACAGCGGCGGCGACGCTGACGCCGATGACCTTCGCTGTGTGACGGTCCGAGGTCTGATTCATGTGTGACGCACCTTCTGGCCGCGCGTGGGCGCCGGCCGCTGGGGAGACCGTACGGCAGGGATTGTCGTACCGTCCTCGGACATTACGCCTGGTCTTTCGCTGCGCGAACGACGCCGTCAGCGAAGGTCGAAATCGTCGTCCGAGACGGTGAAGCCATGGCCGACCTGATCGGTGCAGGTGACTCCGGTCTGCTCGTCGACGCTGCATCGAACCCCGTTGGTGGAGCCACTACCCGGCACGGTGAGTTCTTCGCCGTACGGGAGCGCCGCCGCGGGTCCGTCGAATCGGTGGAATTTGGGATCGCCCAGGCTCTCGAACTTCGCCGGGGAGCCGGCGATGATCTGCACGGAATTGGGTTTCACGCGGTCGGTGGATGCACTGTCGGTCACCTCGGGGGCCGAGTCGGGCAGCGATCCGTGGCAACCGGCGATCGACGTCTCGAGAACGGCTATACCGCACTCGAACTTGCCGCTGGGGCTCGTGAAGTAGTACCAACCCGGAGCCTTGCCCGCGTACTGCTTCGGGTTTGCTTGCTGTGAAACTGCACTCGGCGTCGTCGCTGTGGTGCTGGAAGGCGACGTCGTGGAGGACGTTGTGGACGGCGCACTGCTCGACGGCAGAGCACGGGCGCTGGTCGGAACCGCCGTGATCGGCTGGGGGCGGTCGGTGATCACCGTCGCCATCGGTCCGTCACCTCCGCCGCCCGAACCGCAGGCGGACAACAAGAACACCGCGAGGGCCGCTGCTGCGACGGATCCGATTCTCTTCATGACTCGTTCCTCGGTTCGTTGGAAGTGCTGCCGGGGGTTTCGAGGGGACCGGCGTCGGGGATGGAGTTGGTACGTTGAGCAACGACCGAAGGGGAGGTGCGATGGACACCACGTCCGACTCCACCGTGCGTGTGAGCACGCCGTACGGCGACGTTCTCGGCTACCCGGTTGCGGCCTATGCATCGCCGACAGTCGCCTGGAGGGGTATTCCTTACGCGACGCCGCCGGTGGGTGAGTTGCGGTTTCGAGCACCGCGTCCCCTGCAGCCGTGGAACGGCGTGCTCGACGGTCTGCACTTCGGTGCGATGGCACCGCAGGGCCGCGACAGCCCGGTCCCGATCGATCCGTCGTTGTCCATCTCCGAGGATTGCCTGTCGCTCAACGTCTGGGCGCCACGGCCCGACGGCGAACTGCGTCCGGTGCTGGTGTGGATCCACGGCGGCGCGTATTCGCTCGGTTCGTCCGCGCAACAGGTGTACGACGGGCGACATCTGAGCGAGAACGGCGACGTGGTCGTGGTTTCGATCAACTTTCGTCTCGGTGCCTTCGGCTTTCTCGATCTGTCGTCCTTCTCCACCGACGAACACGTCTTCGAGACCAATCTCGGCCTGCGCGACCAGATTGCAGCGCTGCATTGGGTCCGGGAGTGCATCTCCGCCTTCGGTGGGGACCCCGACGAGATCACCGTCTTCGGCGAGTCCTCCGGGGGCGCGTCGGTCACCACTCTGATGACCTCGCCCAAGGCCGAGGGGCTCTTCCATCGAGCGATCGTGCAGAGTGCCCCGGCTACGTCGGTGTACGGCCCCGAACGCGGTGCTGCGGTGGCCGCCCGGTTCCTCGAGCTCGTGGGGATCGACCGAGACGACGTCGGCGAACTGTTCGAGATGCACTTCACCAGACTGGTCACCGCGGGGGACGCCCTCTGCTACGAGATTCCGACCACAGTGCCTGGGACTCTGGGTCTTTCGCCCGTCGTCGACGGAGACATCGTGCCCCGCTACCCGGTCGCGGCCTTCCAGAAAGGTCTGTCGCACCGAATTCCGTTGATCATCGGCACCAACCACGACGAGCCCTCGATCTTCCGGTTCATGAAGTCCCCGTTGATGCCGATCACGTCCGACACCGTC
This sequence comes from Rhodococcus sp. 1R11, assembly GCF_004563845.1. NCBI lineage: Bacteria > Bacillati > Actinomycetota > Actinomycetes > Mycobacteriales > Nocardiaceae > Rhodococcus > Rhodococcus sp. 1R11. Next base: position 12,363 of record NZ_SPNG01000018.1, read on the forward strand.
TCGGAGATGTTCCGAGCCATCGCGCACGATCACGCGGACATGCCGGCCTCGCGCATCGCGGACATCATGGCCGCCTACCCGGACCGGAACAAACCCGCTGGGGCGCAGGCCATCTCGCGCGACGCAGGCTTCGTCATGCCGAGTCTGTGGATCGCCGACGGGCACAGTAGGCACTCCCCGACCTGGATGTACCGTTTCGATCACGCGACGCCGATGCTCAAGGCTGCGCGAGTAGGGGCCGGCCACGCGACCGAATTGCCGTACGTGTTCGGCAATTTCGGAACTCTCAACCGAGATCCGACCTTCTGGCTGGGGGGTCGGAAACCGGCGATGGCGGTGTCGGCCCGGGTGCAGCGGCGGTGGCTGGCCTTCGCCCGGTACGGGGTACCGGCCGCGCTGGACGCGTCCAAGCACTGGGCCCCGTACACCGAGAAGAATCGATGGACTCTGGTGATCGATACATCCGACACTCTCGTCGACGATCCCGACGGAGACATGCGGGCTGCCTGGGGCGACCGGGTGGTGGGATTCAGCTGACCCGTCGCTGGTCCGCCTCCGGGTCGTTCCGCAGGCTTCACTCCTGCTGGGGACGTCACAGGCATTCATCGAACGTAACAGCAAGAACACCGGTCGCTGGAGTCACAGCGGTAACAATTGGATGTCAGCAACCAGTCGGTGGGTGCGGTTATGTTCGGTGAGTGTTGATGTCCAGGATTGTCGAAACCTCTCGTGCCGTGGCCGCGACGCGTTCGCGCAAGGTCAAGATCGAGCAGCTCGGTGCTCTGCTGTCCGAGGCGCAGGCGGGTGACATCGAGCCGGCGGTGTCGTGGTTGTCGGGCGAATTGCCGCAGGGGCGGATCGGGGTCGGCTGGCGCACACTCGCCGATCTGGATGTCTCGTCCGCCTCGGAGTCGACTCTGACCGTCGCCGAGGTGGACGACGTGCTGTCCGAAGTGGCGGCGACATCGGGCGCGGGTTCGGCTGCGCGGCGCTCGGCTCTGCTGCTCGGCTTGTTTTCGCGGACCACGGCCGACGAGCGGCAGTTCGTCATCAGGTTGGTCACGGGCGAGCTGCGGCAAGGTGCGCTCGAGGGCATCATGGTCGACGCTGTCGCTGCTGCCACCGGTCTGCCACAGGCGTCGGTTCGGCGGGCGTTCATGCTGTCCGGTCGATTGACCGCCACTGCCGTCGCCGCCGTGACCGGTGGTGTCGAGGCGTTGGACGCCTTTCGACTCGAAGTCGGTCGGCCGGTTCGCCCGATGCTGGCGTCGCCCGCGGAGTCCCTTCGTGGTGCCTGGGAGCAGCTGGCCGGGGACGTGACGGTCGAATACAAGCTGGACGGCGCTCGAATTCAGGTACATCGCTCGGGAGCCGACGTGAGCATCTACACCCGCACCCTGCGCGATATCACCGCCGGTGTGCCCGAGCTGGTGGAATTGGTCCGGGCATTGCCGTGCGAATCCGTCGTTCTCGATGGCGAGACCCTTGCACTGGACGACAGTGGCAGACCGCGTCCCTTCCAGGAAACGATGAGCCGGTTCGGTGCCGAGAGTGCACACGAGTTGTTGCTGCAGCCCTATTTCTTCGACTGTCTGCATCTCGACGGCGTCGATCTGCTCGACTCTCCACTCGAGAAGCGCCTCGCAGCGCTCGACAAGGTGGCGCCGAACCATCGAATTCCGAGTACCGTGCGGCCCGACGCCGACGGGGCGGCTGCCCACTTCGACGCCGCTCTCGACGCCGGGCACGAGGGAGTGATGCTCAAGGCTCTGAGCGCACCGTACGCGGCGGGCCGTCGCGGAAAGAGTTGGCAGAAGGTCAAACCCGAACACACTCTCGACCTCGTGGTTCTCGGAGCCGAGTGGGGATACGGCCGCCGTACGGGCTTTCTGTCCAACCTGCATCTGGGGGCTAGCGATCCCGACGGCGGTGAGCCGATCATGGTCGGCAAGACGTTCAAAGGCCTGACCGACGTGCTCCTGCAGTGGCAGACGGAGGAATTCCCGAAGCACGAACGCGAGCGCGATCAGCACACCGTGTACCTGCGGCCCGAGTTGATAGTCGAAATCGAACTCGACGGTGTGCAGGTCAGTTCACGCTATCCGGGCGGTGTGGCACTGCGTTTCGCCCGAGTGCTGCGATACCGACCGGACAAGAACCTTGCCACCGCAGACACCATCGATGCCGTCCGCGCGTTGCTGCCCCACTCGAACTCATGACTGCGCCGACAACTGAGCACGATTAATACATACGAAACCGGACGAACGATCCCGTAACACGGCGCAAAATACCTTGAGGGTGCAAGCCAGCGAGAGATGGAGTGCCGATGATGTCCACAGTTCGAGCTGCACTGGTCCAAAGCGCGTGGACCGGTGACAAAGAATCGATGATCGCGGCACACGAGGGGTTCGCTCGGTCCGCGGCCGAGCAGGGCGCGAAAGTCGTCTGCTTCCAAGAACTTTTCTACGGCCCGTACTTCTGCCAATTGCAGGATGCGAAGTTCTACGAATACGCCGAATCCGTACCGGGCCCTACGGTCGACCGCTTTGCCGCGTTGGCAAAAGAGCTCGGAATCGTCATGATCCTGCCGGTGTACGAGCAGGAGCAGCCAGGTCTCCTCTACAACACTGCCGCCGTGGTCGACGCGGACGGCACTTATCTCGGTAAGTACCGCAAGCACCACCTTCCTCACGTCAATGGATTCTGGGAGAAGTTCTATTTCCGTCCGGGAAACCTGGGGTGGCCGGTGTTCGACACCGCTGTCGGCCGCATCGGTGTCTACATCTGTTACGACCGGCATTTTCCCGAAGGTTGGCGCGCTCTCGGACTTGCCGGTGCCGAGATCGTGTTCAATCCCTCGGCCACCTCACGGGGTCTGTCGAACTACCTGTGGAAACTCGAGCAACCGGCCTCGGCCGTTGCGAACGAGTACTACGTCGGTGCGATCAACCGCGTCGGAATCGAATCCGAGTACGGCGACGACGACTTCTACGGCACCAGCTACTTCGTCGATCCCGAGGGCAAATTCGTCGGCGAGGTGGCGTCGGATTCCGAGCCCGAGATCGTCGTTCGAGACCTGGACATGGATCTGATCAAGGTGGTCCGCGACCGATGGGCGTTCTACCGTGACCGCAGACCCGACGCCTACGGTCCACTGGTGCAACCCTGATGGCCACCACCTTCGTGCACGGTGGAACCGTCGTATCCACTACCGGCGCACAGAAACTGGATGTGTTGATCGACGGTGAGACCATCGTCGCGGTGCTGGCACCCGGCTCGGTGACCCTGGCCGCGGATCTCGAGACGTCGGCGGACGTCGTCATCGACGCCACCGGGAAATACGTGATTCCGGGTGGCGTCGACGGACACACGCACATGGAGATGCCGTTCGGTGGCACGTTCGCGTCCGATACGTTCGAAACCGGAACTCGCGCAGCTGCGTGGGGTGGTACGACGACCATCGTGGATTTCGCCATTCAGACTCCCGGCCAACGGGTGCAGGACACTCTGGCGCAGTGGCACGACAAGGCCGCCGGGCGGTGCGCGATCGATTACGGGTTTCATCAGATCATCGGCGATGTCACCGATGATTCGCTGAAATCCATGAGCGAGTTGGTGTCCGAAGGGGTCACCAGTTTCAAACTCTTCATGGCGTACCCGGGCGTGTTCTACTCCGACGACGGCAAGATCCTGAGAGCCATGCAGTCGGCAGCGGAAACGGGTGCGCTCTTGATGATGCACGCGGAGAACGGGATTGCCATCGACGTCCTCGTGGCCCAGTCCATCGCGCGCGGCGACACGGCCCCGTACTTCCACGGGACATCGCGTCCGTGGCAACTCGAGGAAGAGGCCACGCACCGAGCCATCATGCTGGCCGACGTCACCGGCGCGCCGCTGTACGTCGTGCACGTGTCGGCCAAGCAGGCTCTCGAGCAGATTGCGCAGGCCCGGGGCAACGGGCAGAACGTGTTTGCCGAAACGTGTCCGCAGTACCTCTATCTCTCGCTCGAAGAACAACTCGGTGCACCCGGCTTCGAGGGGGCCAAATGGGTCTGCTCGACGCCCCTGCGGTCGCGAGCCGAGGGCCATCAGGACGAGTTGTGGCGCTACCTGCGCACCGGTGACGTGGCAACCGTCAGTACCGACCACTGCCCGTTCTGTATGAAGGACCAGAAAGAAATGGGAATCGGCGATTTCTCCAAGATTCCCAACGGAATCGGGTCGGTGGAACATCGCATCGACTTGATGTTCCAGGGGGTCAAGAGCGGCAAGATCACCCTCGAGAAGTGGGTCGACGTCTGTTGCACCACCCCGGCCCGGATGTTCGGTATGTATCCGAGAAAGGGCGTCATCAGCCCGGGAGCAGATGCCGACATCGTGATCTACGACCCGAACGGGCACACCAGCATCGGGGTCGAGAAGACCCACCACATGAACATGGACTATTCGGCGTACGAGGGTTTCGAGATCGACGGGCACGTGGACACCGTGATGTCTCGCGGGCGCGTCATCGTCGACAGTGGATCCTATTCCGGCACTGCGGGACACGGCCGCTTCGTTCGCCGCGACCTGTCACAGAATCTGATCTGAGCATGGACATCGGGGTGGTGCTGCAGTGCAATCCGCCGGCGTCGCGGGTGATCGATCTGGCCAGACAGGCCGAGACACATGGGTTTTCGCACGTATGGACGTTCGATTCGCATCTGCTGTGGCAGGAACCGTACGTCATCTACAGTCAGATTCTGGCCGCGACCAGGCGTGTGACCGTGGGTCCGATGGTCACCAATCCGGCTACCCGCGATTGGACCGTAACGGCGTCGACGTTCGCGACACTCAACGACATGTTCGGCAATCGAACCGTCTGCGGTATCGGTCGGGGTGATTCCGCGGTCCGCGCTCTCGGAGGGAAGCCGACAACGCTTGCCTCGCTTAGAGACTCGATCGAGGTGATCCGAAATCTGGCCAACGGGCGCAGCGCCCGGGTGGGTGAGACGACGGTGCAGTTTCCGTGGGCGGAACACTCGACGCTGGAGGTGTGGGTCGCGGCGTACGGACCGAAAGCCCTCGAGCTCACCGGGCAGGTAGCGGACGGATTCATTCTGCAATTGGCAGATCCGGATATCGCTGCGTGGACGATCGGCCGGGTGCGTGCTGCGGCCGAGCAGGCGGGCCGAGATCCGGATTCGATCTCGATCTGCGTGGCAGCTCCCGCCTACGTCACCGACGGTACCGAGGCCGGGCTCGAACATGCCCGCGATCAATGTCGTTGGTTCGGTGGAATGGTCGGCAATCACGTCGCCGATATCGTCGCACGCTACGGCGGTGACGGCGGCGGTGTTCCGCAGGCACTCACCGACTACATCGCGGCGCGCAAAGGGTACGACTACAACGAGCACGGTCGAGCCGGAAACTCGCACGCAGAATTCGTTCCGAACGAGGTGATCGACAGGTTCTGTCTGCTCGGTACCCCGGCCGATCACATCGCCAAGCTGAAGGAGCTGGAGACACTCGGCGTCGACCAGTTCTCGGTCTACCTCCAGCACGATGCCAAAGCGGCGACGCTCGAAGCGTACGGAGAGAGCATCATCCCGCAGATTCGCACATCTGTCACGGCTACGTCGTGACGGGCGACGGGACTGTTGCCGTCGGCCAGTCGTACGCTCCGGTGAGTGTCACACCGAAGAAAGGCGGCAAGTAGATGGATCACGTGTTCTACTCCTGGTCGGCGCAGGCCGAACTGAACCCGATCACCGTCGAGGGTGCCGAGGGGTCGTGGTTCTGGGACGACAAGGGCAATCGGTACCTGGACTTCTCGTCCCAGTTGGTCAACGTCAATCTCGGGCATCAACACCCCGACGTGGTGGCCGCCATCGTCGAACAGGCCCAGGTTCTGACGACCATCTCGCCGACCGTGGCCAACAACAAGCGCAGTGAACTCGCTGCTCTGATCGCCGAACGCGCTCCGGGTGATCTGAACCGGGTGTTCTTCACGACGGGCGGTGCCGAAGCCGTCGAGCATGCGGTGCGGCTGGCGCGCCAGCACACCGGACGCACGAAGATGCTTGCCGCCTACCGCTCGTACCACGGCGGAACCGGAGTCGCTATCGGTCTCACCGGCGAGCCGCGGCGATGGGGTACCGAGCCGACCAACGTCGACGTCGTACGCTTCTTCGGGCCGTACCCGTACCGGTCGCCCTGGGGCACAACGACTCCCGAGGACGAGACAGCCGCAGCGCTGGCGCACCTCGAACAGGTCATCGTGCTCGAAGGCGCGCAGAACATCGCCGGGCTGATCCTGGAATCGGTCATCGGTACCAACGGTGTGCTGATCCCGCCGCCCGGATATCTGGCCGGCGTTCGAGCGCTGTGCGACAAGTACGGAATCGTCTACATCGCCGACGAAGTGATGGTCGGGTTCGGGCGAATCGGCGAATGGTTCGCGTGCCAGGCCTGGGATGTGACACCGGATCTGATCACCTTCGCCAAGGGCGTCAACTCCGGATACGTGCCCCTCGGCGGGGTCGTGATCTCGGAGAAGATCGCCTCGCAGTTCGACCACAAAGCCTATCCGGGCGGGTTGACCTACTCCGGCCACGTCCTCGGGTGCGCCGCGGGTGTGGCATCCATCGGAGTGTTCGAGCGCGACAAGATCCTTCCGCACGTGCGTCACGTCGGCGAGGACGTACTCGGTGCGGGCCTGTCCAAGCTGGCCGAATCTCACCCCAGCGTGGGCGAGGTGCGCGGCAAGGGATTCTTCTGGGCCGTCGAGTTGGTCAAGGACGGCACGACGCGGGAGCCGCTGGTGCCCTTCGCCGCGTCGGGCAAGGACGCGGCGGCGATGGGCACCGTGACCGCCGCGGCGAAGTCACGGGGTCTGTGGCCCTTCGTCGCAGGCAACCGTCTGCAGATCGCGCCGCCGCTGACGACGACCGAGGACGAGATTCGTCAGGGACTGGAAATCCTCGACGAGGTATTGACGGTGGCGGACGGGTTCACCGTCTGACTCGGGGTCGTGCGCGGAAACTCGACTCCTGCTACGAGGCAGGAGTGGAGCCTGCGGAACGACCCGAAAACACTGCGCGCACGTGCGGCGTCAGCCGCTCTGATCAGAGCACAGCACCGGGGTTGAGGATTCCGGCCGGATCGAGAGCGGTCTTGATTCGCCGGGTCAGTTCCATGACGTCTTCGCCGACTTGATCGGGTAGCCAGGCCTTCTTGAGGCGACCTACGCCGTGTTCCCCGGTGATGGTGCCGCCCAACGAAATTGCCAGATCCATGATGGCTCCGAATGCGACGTTGGCCCGGCGAGTCATGTCGGCGTCCTCGGGGTCGAACACGATCAGCGGGTGGGTGTTGCCGTCTCCCGCGTGCGCGATGACGGCAACCAGCACGTCGTACTTCTTCGACAATTCGGCGATACCGTCGACGAGAGCCGGGAGGGCGGGTAGCGGAACGCCGACATCCTCGAGCAGCAGGCTGCCGAGTCGCTCGACCGCTGGGATGGCGAATCGTCGTGCGGCAGCGAAGGCCTCACCCTCGTCGGGGTCGTCAGTGGTGAAGACATCCGAGGCACCGGCCTCGGTGCATGCTGCGGCCATGATCTCGATCTCACGCCCTCGATCGGCACCGGGGGAGTCGGACCGAGCGATGAGCATCGCCGCTGCCTCGCGGTCGAGTCCCATGTTCATGGCGTCTTCGACGGCACCGATGGACGCACGGTCCATGAACTCGAGCATCGACGGTCGCAAGGTACGGGTGATGGCCAGAATGGCAGTCGTCGCATCGTGCACGGAGGCGAACGAAGCGACCACGGTGCTGGCCGGAGGTTGGGCCGGGATCAGCCGCAGAGTGATCTCGGTGATGATGCCCAGGGTGCCCTCGGATCCGACAAACAACTTCGCAAGAGACAGTCCCGCAACGTCTTTCAGGCGTGGACCGCCGAGTCGGACGGCCGTTCCGTCGGCCAGGACGACCTCGAGTCCGAGAACGTAATCGGTGGTGACGCCGTACTTCACGCAGCACAGACCGCCGGCGTTGGTCGCGGCATTGCCGCCGATGGAGCACATCTCGAACGACGACGGATCCGGGGGATACCACAGGCCGTGTTCGGCGACTGCCTTCTTGACTTCGGCGTTGAGCAACCCGGGTTGTACGACGGCTATGCGGGTCACCGGGTCGACGGTGATCTCGCGCATCAGCTCGGTGGTGAGCACGATCCCGCCGTCGACGGCCGTGGCACCACCGGACAGGCCCGAGCCGGCCCCGCGCGGGACGACCGCCACCGCGTGTTCGGTGGCCCACCGCATGACGGCTCTGACGTCGTCGGTGGACTGCGCGCGGACCACGGCCAATGGGATACCCGCGTCGGGGTCCTTGGCCCAGTCGCGTCGGTATCCCTCGGTGATGTCGGGGTCGGTGACCACGGCACCGGCGGGAAGCAGCGCTTCGAGCTCGTTCAGGTGGGCATCTGCATCGGTCGTCACCGACATCCGGTTCTCCTCACGTCGTACATGTGACCGTCGCCACTCGAGTCTGTCACGACTCGCAGTGGGGCGTGAACGAGGACGCCGCTGGGATTGTCCGAGTCACATCATTAACACCAGCCCCAGGCGTTACCAGATCGATGCGTCGTCGACACGCAATGTTGTAGTTCGCAGCGCTAGCGTCCAGCGCAGCGCATCTCGCACCCCATGCGGTGCGGGTCGACAAGGAGGCTGCACGATGATCGATCCCGGAAGTGACTCCTGGAACTGTGTGGCGGCGATGTTCTCGTACGAATTTCTCGGGGGCGGAGTCGAATACGACACCATCGAGCGCATTCACCGCGGCGAGGTCGACGAGTGGGTGCACGCGTTGCTGAAATCCGGGATGTTCGAGAGCGCGACCGTCGCGGCCATCGCCGACTCCTGGCGTGCAGCACCCCGCCGACTGTTCGACATGCTCGTCCTCGACGCCGACGAAATGACTGCTCGCCGTTGCTCTCTCGCGTGGTCGTCTCTCGACCGGCTCGCGCCGCTCGCTCGCCTGGGCTGATCACGGTTCACGCACCCAGAATTGTCCTCCCGGAGTCGTCGACCACGATTGCCTGGCTGTCGGTCAGTCCGTGAGTTTCGATTCCCTCGCGTCGCAGACGGCGCAGCGTCGCCCACCCCGAATTCTGCTCGTCCAGCACGGAATCGAGATGCGGGACGACGGAGAAGTCGACGAGACCGAGCCCGCTCCACACCGGATCGATGCCTGCGACCGGCCGTACCTCGTTCGGGTCGTCGGCATCCTCGACCCCGGCCAGCGACGGCGCAGCGACGCACGCTCCCGCGCTGTACCCGCCGTAGGCGATGGTGTCGGCCCGAACGCGCCCGCGGATGACCTCGTCCGCACCGGAACGAGCCATCTGAGCGCGCAACACGAACGTGTTGCCACCGCGGACCCAGACTGCGTCGAACGCTGCCAGGGCGCGCTCGAATGCGGCCGGCCTCCCGGCGAAATCGCGCAGATCCAACTCCGACGGCCGATATCCCAACGCGCGCAGGGGTCCGAACTCGCTGCGGAGCGAGGATTCGCGGGCGGTGGCGGGCCAGGCATCGGCCGCATTGGCGATGACCGCGAGATCGGCGGGCGGGCCGGTGAGGCGGGCGAACTCGTCGGAATGGCCGCCGAATCGATACGAAGACAAGAACAACCTCACGAGGTCTGCTCCCCGGCGACCCTGGCCATTCCGGATCGAATTGCCTCGGCCACCCGTTCGGGTTCACGCAGGCGACGGGTGACGAACCCCGCCGCGAACTTCAGTCGGTCGCGGTCCCAGCGCGGCACCACGTGCAGATGCAGGTGAAAGACGGTTTGGAATGCGGCGACGCCGTCGTTGATCACCAGGTTCGCACCGTCGGCGCGGAGGTCGGAGTCGCGCACTGCGCGCGCCAGCGTGTGCCCGACGCGGAAAACCTCGGCAGCTGTGTCCGGTCCGGTGGAGGTCAGGTCTGCGGAATGCTCGCGCGGAACCACCAGAACATGGCCCCTGCTGATCGGTCGAATATCGAGAAAGGCGACGGTGTGCTCGTTCTCGAACACGCGGTGGGCAGGTGCGTCGCCGGCGACGATGGCACAGAAGATGCAAGATTCCACGATTGTCACTGTAAGGTCCGATCATCACGGATAGACCTGTATGGCGTGCATCACAATTGCTCGCCCTGTAGTCGCGAAATGTCGAAACGGACTCGATTCAGAACGAATCGGACTGTGTTCTGGGTTACCCGCGCTCCATTACCTGTGGCTACTATCAGGAACCTCGTGCCTTGTCGCATGGGTTCGTCCACTCGTCGCAGATTTCGAGCCATTGGCCGATCGGTGGGCACCATTCAACGCAGGAAGACGGAGATTTGGATACATCGCAGAGCACTGAAAAGGGTTCGGGATCCACGACGGTCGTCGGTGTGGTCCGCGAATCGGGGGAAGGTGAGCGACGTGTCGCTCTGGTCCCGAAGATCGTTGCCGCGCTCACGGGCAAGGGTGTCGAGGTCGTCGTGGAATCGGGTGCCGGACTCGGCGCTCTGATCCCGGACGAGCTCTATGTCGCAGCCGGGGCCACGATCGGCGATCCCTGGGGCTCGGAGGTCGTGGTCAAGGTCGCACCGCCCACCGACGTAGAGATCTCGAGGCTGAAGTCGGGCTCGACGCTCATCGGTTTCCTCGCCCCACGCAATGCCGAGAACAGCATCGGCGCGCTGAAGGCCGCCGGAGTACAGGCGTTCGCGGTCGAAGCCATTCCGCGTATCTCCCGCGCTCAGGTGATGGACGCCTTGTCTTCTCAGGCGAACGTCGCCGGGTACAAGGCCGTTCTGTTGGCCGCGTCGGAGTCCACGAGGTTCTTCCCGATGCTGACCACCGCCGCCGGAACGGTGAAGCCGGCGACTGTGCTCGTTCTCGGTGTCGGTGTGGCCGGCCTGCAAGCCCTGGCCACCGCGAAGCGTCTCGGTGGTCGACCCACCGGCTACGACGTGCGACCGGAGGTAGCCGACCAGGTCCGTTCCGTCGGCGCGCAGTGGCTCGATCTGGGGATCGATGCTGCCGGCGAAGGCGGCTACGCGCGTGAGCTGACCGAGGACGAACGCGTCCAGCAGCAGCGTGCCCTGGAAGAGGCGATCAAGGGATTCGACGTCGTGATCACCACGGCGTTGGTGCCCGGCCGTCCCGCACCGCGTCTGGTCACCGCCGCCGCAGTCGAGGGTATGAAGCCCGGCAGCGTCGTGGTCGACCTGGCCGGTGAGACCGGCGGAAACTGCGAACTCACCGAGCCCGGCCAGACCGTCGTCAAGCACGACGTCACCATCTGCTCGCCGTTGAACCTGCCTGCCACGATGCCCGAGCACGCCAGCGAGCTGTACTCGAAGAACATCTCGGCGTTGCTCGAGCTCATGCTGGTCGACGGTGCACTCGCTCCGGATTTCTCCGACGAAGTGCTCGCCGGTGCCTGCGTGACACGTGAGAAGGAGAACTGATGTACACCCCGCTTCTCGCGAACATCGCGATCCTGGTGTTGTCCGGGTTCGTCGGTTTCGCGGTGATCTCCAAGGTGCCCAATACCTTGCACACCCCGCTGATGTCGGGAACCAACGCCATCCACGGCATCGTCGTGTTGGGCGCGTTGGTCGTCCTCGGCAAGGTGCACGACCCGTCCATCGGGCTGCAGGTCATCCTGTTCGTCGCGCTGGTGTTCGGAACGGTCAACGTCATCGGTGGATTCGTGGTCACCGACCGCATGTTGTCGATGTTCAAGTCCAAGCCCGTCCCCGCCAAGATCGAGAAGGGGGCTGACTCCTGATGGACAATCTCGTCAACATTCTCTACATCGTCGCCTTCGGCATGTTCATCTACGGTCTGATGGGTCTGACCGGACCGAAGACCGCGGTGCGCGGCAACCAAATTGCGGCGGTCGGCATGTTCATCGCCGTCGTGGCGACGTTGATCTCCATTCGCGACACCGGCAACTGGATCCTGATCATCGTCGGACTCGTCGTCGGCGTGGCGCTCGGAATCCCGCCTGCACGCCGGGTGAAGATGACCGCGATGCCGCAACTGGTGGCGCTGTTCAACGGCGTCGGCGGTGGCACGGTCGCATTGATCGCCTGGGCCGAGTTCCTGGACACGTCCGGGTTCTCGCACTTCAACCACGGTGAGTCGCCGACGGTACACATCGTCATCGGCTCGCTGTTCGCGGCGATCATCGGTTCGATCTCGTTCTGGGGATCGCTCATCGCATTCCTGAAGCTGCAGGAAACGCTGCCCGGCTCGCCCATCACCATCGGCAAGTTGCAGCAGCCGCTCAATGCCCTGCTGCTCATCGGCGCCATCGCCGCAGCGGTCGTCATCGGCATCAACGCCACTCCTGGTGGCGGAGTATCGCAGTGGTGGATCGTCGCGGTTCTCGTGCTGGCGGGCATCCTCGGCCTCACGGTGGTGCTGCCGATCGGCGGCGCGGACATGCCCGTCGTCATCTCGCTGCTCAATGCACTGACCGGTCTGTCGGCCGCGGCAGCCGGCTTGGCGCTGAACAACACCGCAATGATCGTCGCGGGCATGATCGTCGGTGCGTCCGGCACGATCTTGACCAATCTCATGGCCAAGGCGATGAACCGTTCCATTCCGGCGATCGTCGCCGGTGGATTCGGCGGCGGGGACGCGGCTGCCGGTCCGGCCGGTGCAAGCGGCGGAACGGTCAAAGCGACGTCCGCAGCCGACGCGGCGATCCAGATGGCCTACGCCAACCAGGTCATCGTCGTGCCCGGGTACGGGCTTGCCGTCGCGCAGGCGCAGCACGCCGTCAAGGACATGGCCAAGTTGCTGGAGTCCAAGGGGGTCGAGGTGAAGTACGCCATTCACCCCGTCGCCGGTCGTATGCCCGGACATATGAACGTGTTGCTCGCCGAGGCCGACGTCGCGTACGACGCGATGAAGGAAATGGACGACATCAACGACGAGTTCTCCCGCACCGACGTCACGTTGGTCATCGGAGCGAACGACGTCACCAACCCGGCGGCGCGCAACGATCCGTCGAGCCCGATTCACGGGATGCCGATTCTCAACGTCGATCAATCGAAGTCGGTCATCGTCCTCAAGCGCTCGATGTCGTCCGGCTTCGCCGGAATCGAGAACCCGCTGTTCTTCGCGGAAGGTACGTCGATGTTGTTCGGCGACGCGAAGAAATCGGTGTCCGAGGTGACCGAGGAGCTGAAGGCTCTGTAGTCGGCCGCTGTCTCGGCCCGGATGGGACGCTCCCGTGCATCAACGGAAGCGTCCCATTCTGCGTTGGGCGACGAGGGCAGCGGTATCGAACGGGTTTCGAGCCTCGCGGGCAGCGGCCGCGGGCGAAAAGAGCATCACCACCGAGCACGCCGGCCACCAAATGCACGTGATCAGCAGTGCGCTGAAAACACCGATGGGGGAGACGGACCCGACGGCGAGTTGGGCCGAGCCGACAGCGAGTGCGGCGACGGCACCGAGTCCGAGGATCATCGGCCGCCACGTCGCCGATGCGACCATCGATGCGGCACCCACCAGTGCTGTGACAGCAACGAGCTGCCCACTCGGAAGGTCGGTGGCCGGTGTCGACGACGCCGCGGCGTGACGCACCAGAGCTGTGGTCACCTCCGCACCGACGACGCAGGCAATCACCACCCCGATGCCGTAGGGCAGTTTTCGGACCAGGGCGACGACGGTGAGGGCGGCGAGGACGGTCAGCACGGCGGTGACGTCGATGGTGTTCAGCGCCCGCGAGGCCAGGGCGGCGGCCGGGCTCGTGGAGACGGGCCACACCGGTGCCATGTTCGGCACCCACATCAGTAGTACCGACAACAGCACCGCGCAGATGCCCGACACCGTCAGCCGGGTACGGATAGCCCGTCGGTGCGCTCGATCGCTCGTGATCGCCCAACGGCTTTCGTTGCCGGCCCCACGGGGTGACCGGATCGGTCCGCTGTCGAGACTCGGTGATCGCATGGACGCCACTCTGCCGCAGTCGGCTGAGCGTGCGGTGTGAGCATCGTGGGAGCCGGCTGAGCATCTACGGTAACGGTCAGATCACGACGGAGCGGCGTCGATTCATTGTTGTAGCCGCAACCTAGTAGAGGCGATCTGTCAAATTCCTGGAGTCCGCACAGTGCCGAAAAACCGTACCGAAAGTATCTTTCGGCCTTGCAGCCAACCGATCGGTCGGAGTGTGTGGTGCAGTGCGGTGTAGAAGAGGCTACTCGACAGCGGTGCCGTGTTGTTGCTCTGGAATGATGCACCCCGCCCTAGCTGGACTTTTGTTCGGAGTTTGTCTTCTGTCACAGTATTTTGAAATGCGAACTATGAATTCGTTGCAAGTCGTTGATCGGATGGGTCGTTCTGTGTGACTATGGTCACATAGTCCAGTTCACCCTGGGCGAGACCGTCCGAAAGGGCGTAGTTTCAGCCGCATCGGAAAACCGTATTCCCCCGTTACGGCCAAGTTGGTAACGATCTGAACACGGTCTTGTCGGCTCATCGCGATTCGTGAACGGCCACTCGGCACCAACGGAAGTCGGAAACTCGAAGGAGAAGAACATGACCGCAATGTCGCAGGGGCAGCTCGATATGGTCCGCGCGTTCTTTTGCAACGAGTTCCAAGCGGACTCGCTGGACCGTACGGTGATGCCGGAGCCCACAGCCGATGCCGTTGCCGAATGGATCGACGCGCTGTCCACCAGTGGACTGTTCGCGCCCGCGGAGGTGCACAATATCTCGTCCGTCTGGTGTGCGGAGCCCGAGTCGATGACCGCTCTGCTCGTCGGCGAAATCGACGAAATCGCCGTCAAGCGGCACGAGTCCTCGGTCCCGGCCGCCGTTGCTACCCCGGCGTTGATTTCCGCGTTCGGTCGCGCCAGCTGATCGTCCGCTCTCCTGCCACCGGCATTCGTCGGCACCGCTTCGTTACGATCACCCGACCGGGTGATGTCCGTCGGCAACGATGCCGCACAACGAAGTGAGGGTTTTGTATGGGCGTGGTGGGCTTGGACGAAGATGCAGTGTCGACGTGGATCGCGGAGCTGGGGATAGGCGCAACGTCGCCGCTCTCGTTTCAGCGCATCGGTAACGGCCAGTCCAACCTCACGTATGCAGTTCGCGATGCCGGTGGCAGTGCGTGGGTCCTCCGTCGGCCACCGCTGGGCAAGTTGTTGGCGTCGGCTCACGACGTCGTGCGTGAACACCGGATTCTTTCCGGTCTGCAGAACTCGCCGGTCCCCGTGCCGAAAATGATTGCGATCACGCAAGATCCAGCCATTTCCGAGGTCCCATTGGTTCTGATGAGTTTCGTCGACGGGGTCGTCGTCGACTCGGTGTCGGCTGCCGAACAGTTGGACCCCGATCAGCGTCGACGTGTCGGACTCGGTCTGACCGCGGCGTTGTCCGGCATCCACCGTGTCGACCTCGAGTCGTCGGGTCTTGCCGACCTCGCCGGCCGCAAGCCCTACGCGGCGCGTCAGATCGCGCGGTGGACCACGCAGTGGGAGTCCTCCCGAACCCGGGAAGTGCCTGGGATCGATTCGCTCGCAGCACGATTGACGGCCAAGATCCCCGAGCAGCACGAGGTGACGCTGGTTCACGGCGACTTCCATCTGAGCAACGTCATCACCGCTCGAAACGACGGCCGCGTGGTTGCCGTCGTCGATTGGGAGTTGTGCACGCTGGGAGACCCGTTGGCGGATCTGGGTGGTCTGCTCGCCTACTGGCCGCAGGCGGACGACGGGGTTGCCGGTCCCTTCATGGCATCGACCCTGCCCGGGTTCCCCACCCGGGCCGAGTTGGTCGAGTCCTATGCCCACAACACAGGCCGCGATGTGGCAGATGCCGGCTTCTGGGAAGTGCTGGCGCTGTGGAAGTTGTCGATCATCGCCGAAGGCGTCATGCGACGGATGGAAGCCGATTCACGCAACCGGGCCGTGGGCGGCGCACCGACCACTACGTTGATCGACGACATCGTCACCCGAGCGTTGCAGCGGGCCGACGACATCGGGCTCTAGATTCAGCCCTCCGCTGACGTCCCGATCACCAAAGTGCGTGCTGCACTCTCGATTTCGGACGGAATGGGGACGGGGCGGCGGGAGGTCGCGTCGACGTAGACGTGAACGAACCGTCCCCGGGCGGCCAACGTCAGCGCGTCGTCCTCGGATTCGCGGAACAGTGCCAGCGAATAGACGATGCTGCGGGTGCCCAGCTTCTCCACGGCCAAACCGACCTGAAGGCGATCGGGAAAGCTGAGCTCGGACAGGTAGCGGCACGAGGTTTCGGCCACGACGCCGATCGCGGGCAGCGTCCTGATGTCCACGCCCGTCGTTTCCATCAACCACCCGTTCACCGCGGTGTCGAAGTACGCGTAATACGTCACGTTGTTGACGTGGCCGTAGTGGTCGTTGTCGTCCCATCGGGTCGACACCGGCCACAACGCCGGGAAATCCGACGCATTCGACAATTCCACGCTGTCCCTCGGCGACTCTGTCATGGCACGACGCTAACCCGTCGCCACGTCGGCAACAAACGCGATCGGATTCCAGGCACCCGGCAGCTCGGTCGGGGCGAATGCTTCCTCGGTATCGCCGTCGTGACGTAGTCTTTGGTTGGACCGGACCAGTCCGTACCGCTGGTTCTGCGAGTGATCGAAAGGCCGGCGCAGTGGTGATGCCCGTACATCTGAGGGACAGTCAGATCCCGAAGCACGAACAGCTGCGCGCAATCCTGTTGCACCGCTGCACCAAGGAGCTTGCGCCGGGCGATCTGATGCCGAGCGAGCGTCGGTTGATGGAAGACTACGGCGTCAGTCGCATCACGGTGCGCGAGGCAATAGGGCAGCTCGTCAACGACGGGCATCTGGTTCGGGTACGTGGAAAAGGAACGTTCGTTGCTTCTCGTACCGTGCAGTCTCGGTTGCATCTGGCGTCATTTTCGGAGGAGATGCGTGCCCAGGGGTTGACGCCGACGACGGTGGTCCTGTTCGCGCGACTCGAAAAGCCCTCGGCAGCAACGATTCGCGCTCTGGGCCTGGTCGACGGTGATCAGACGTACCACATCAAACGGCTACGGCTGGCCGATGCCGAGCCGGTCAGTGTCGACGACGGGTGGTACCGAGCCGAACTGCTTCCGGGGCTGATCGACCACGATCTGAGTCGGTCGGTGTACGAGGCCGTACGCAATCACTACGGCCTGACCATCGATCGGGCCGAGCAGACCGTCAAAGCGACAGCCGCCGACAGCGACACCTCCACGCTACTGGGGACCAAACGCGGCGCACCGGTGCTGTACTTCGACCGAGTGTCGTTCAGCGGCGACGAGCCGATCGAGCACACGGAGAGTTGGTACCGGTGCGACCGGTACCAACTCTCGATGGAAGTGCAGGGCGAGCGGCGCACCACGCAGCGCCGCTAGGGTCAGGGCAATTCGAACAACGAGTCACCCTGTGCCACCGAGGTTCCCACGGCAGCGCTCGTGACGGTATCGGGCTTGGAGTCCATCAGAACGACGGGAATCACGTCGGAGTATCCGGCCTCCGCGATGGCCGCAGGGTCGTAGGTGATCACGAGATCGCCGGACTGGACCCGATCGCCCTCTGCTGCAACGAGTTCGAAACCCTCGCCCTTCATCTTCACGGTGTCGATGCCGATGTGCACCAGCACGCCCGCTTTGTCGTCGGTGAAAACGACGAACGCATGGGGGTGGAGTTTGAGGATCTTGCCGGCAACCGGAGACCGCACCTCGACGGGACCGCCACCGGCCGCCGGGCGCACGGCGACCCCGGATCCCACCATCTGTGAAGAGAAGACCGGATCGGGTACGTCGGCGAGCGAAATCACCTGACCGGCAACAGGACTGGAGATCGTCGAGGCCCCGGTCACAGAATGTCGCCGATGTCCTCGGCGAGGGTGTCGGCCTCCGGGCCGACGATGACCTGCACGGCTGTCCCCTTGTGGAACACTCCGTGTGCACCTGCTGCCTTGAGCGCAGCCTCGTCCACCAGCGACCCGTCCTTGACCTCGGTACGTAGCCGGGTGATGCACGCCTCGATCTCGACGATGTTGTCGGCACCGCCGAGGCCCTTCACGATCGCGTCCGCCTTGGCCATGTTCTGTTCCCGCTTCCTTCTCGTGTGCAGTGGTGTCGGTGAGGTCACATCTACGGGTTGACATGTGGTCGCCACCTGGCCAAACTACAACTGGTAATGACCGGACAGTACCCCTGAAGTCATCCGGTCACAACAGCAGAACTCCCTTGCCGGACCAGCCTCTAAGAGAAGGTCGCCATGACCCTGAAGAAGACGGACTCGGCCGACGCCGAACCGAAGAAGGAATCCAGATCTCTCGCCGGGTTGCAGCGATTCGGGCGCAGTCTCATGCTGCCCATCGCGGTTCTTCCCGCAGCGGGAATCCTGTTGCGGCTGGGCCAGGACGACCTCCTCGGCAGATTCAGTGCTCTGGGCACCGCGGCGACCGTCATCTCCGCGGCCGGCCAGGCGGTGTTCACCTGGTTGCCGTTGATCTTCGCCGTCGGCATCGCCATCGGCTGGGCCAAGAAGTCCGACGGCTCGACCGCCCTCGCCGCCGTCGTCGGCTACATGGTCATGAACGGTGTCTTCACCGCGATGTCACCGGTGGTACTCGACGGCAAAGTCGACGCCAACGGCGATCCGGCGGTGATCGACTACGGCGTACTGGCCGGCATCGTCATCGGCCTGCTCTCGGCCGTTCTGTGGCAGCGGTTCTACCGCCAGAAGCTGCCGGATTACCTCGGCTTCTTCAGCGGACGCCGTCTGGTTCCCATCCTGACCGCTGTCACCGGGCTCGTCGTCGCCGTCGTCATGTCTTTCGTCTACCCGCTCTTCTACAGCGCACTGAACTGGGTAGGAAACACCGTTGCCGACCACAGTGTCGTGGGCAGCGGAATCTACGGTTTCGCCAATCGCATGCTGATTCCGACGGGGCTGCACCACATTCTCAATTCGGTCGTCTGGTTCCTCGTCGGTGACTATCAGGACGCGAGTGGTCAATTGGTACGCGGCGATCTCAACCGATTCTTCGCGGGAGATCCGTCCGCCGGAGTCTTCATGACCGGCTTCTTCCCCATCATGATGTTCGCTCTGCCTGCCGCTGCATTCGCGATCTATCGCAACGCCAAACCGTCGCAGAAGAAGATCGTCGGCGGAATCATGTTGTCCACCGGTCTGACTGCGTTCGTCACGGGCATCACCGAACCGCTCGAGTACTCGTTCATGTTCGTCGCCTGGCCGCTCTACATCATCCACGCCGTGCTGACGGGAACCTCCATGGCACTGACCAATGCCCTGGGAATCCATGACGGCTTCTTCTTCTCGGCCGGCGGCATCGACTATCTGCTGAACTACGGAATCGCGACCAAGGCATGGCTTCTCATTCCTATCGGCCTGGTGTACGCGGTGATCTACTACTTCCTGTTCAGCTTCGTCATCAAGAAGTGGAACCTGCGCACCCCCGGCCGCGAGGACGACGCGGTGCTCGAACCCGACCGGGCATGAGCGAGTCGATCACGACGACGCTCCGAGGGCGGGTCGTCACACCCGACGCGGTCATCGACGACGCCGTCGTGGCGTTGTCCGGCGATCGAATCTCCTGGGTGGGTCCGGTGTCGGCGTGGCCCGACGAGGCTCCACCGCAATCGAATTCGACCATCCTGCCGGGCCTCGTCGACGTGCACTGCCACGGCGGCGGCGGGGCGTCGTTCCCGGATTCCGGACACGCCGATCTGATGACCGCGGTACGGCACCACCGCGGTCGCGGGACCACCACGATGCTCGCATCGCTGGTGTCGGCATCCCCTGGGCGATTAGTCGAGCAGACGTCGATGCTCGCTGATCTGTACGAGTCCGGGGACATCGCCGGGGTGCACCTCGAAGGGCCGTTCCTGTCGGTTGCCCGTTGCGGAGCGCAGGACCCCGCCTCACTCCGTGGCGGCGACACCGGTCTGCTGGCAGACATCATCGATGCCGGGCGGGGAGCGGTACGGTCGATGACACTTGCCCCCGAGGTCGACGGCTTCACTGCCGTCGCACAGATGTTGCGGGAGAACGGCATCGTGCCCAGCATCGGGCACACCGACGCCGACGCACGCACCACTCGCAGCGCAATCGACGCCCTCGGAGAGGGTGCCATCGGTGCCACGCACCTGTTCAACGGGATGCCCACCTGGCATCATCGGTCGCCGGGGCCGGTCAGCGAGTGCTTGGCCGCCGCGGCGCGAGGGTCGATGGTGCTCGAATTGATCGGCGACGGAGTACATCTCGCCGACGAGACCGTGCGAGCGGTGTTCGATCTCGTCGGCGGTGGGAACATCGCGTTGGTGTCCGACGCGATGGCCGCGGCGGGAATGGCCGACGGCCGCTACCGGCTCGGGCCGCTGGATGTCACCGTGCACGATTCGGTCGCCCGCCTGTCGCGGGAGAACGATCCCGAGTCGGCCCCGATCGCGGGCGGCACGTCGAGTGTGCTCGACCTGGTACGCCGCGCTGTGCTCGACGCCGGTGTGCCGTTGCTCGACGCAGTGCGTGCCGGGGCAACCACCCCGGCAGCGCTGATCGGGATCGGGGCCGAAACCGGTTCTCTCGTCGCCGGATCGAGAGCGGACGTGTTGGTGGTCGACGCATCCTTCGAGCCGGTGCAGGTCATTCGCGGCGGACGCGCGATCGAGGAGGAAAGTTAGATGGAGATCGTCGTACTCCCCACAGTCACCGACGTGGACCGAACCGCGGCCGACATCGTCGAGCGCGTCGTGCGAACCGACTCGGTCCCGGGATCGGGCCCCGTCCTCGGGTTGGCGACCGGGTCGAGTCCAGTCGGCACGTATCGCGAGCTGGCCCGCCGACATCGCGAGGAAGGGCTGTCCTTCGCTGGGTGTCGAGCATTTCTGCTCGACGAATACATAGGGCTACCCAGAACTGCTGAGCAGTCGTATTTTTCGTTCATTCGCGAGAACTTCGTGGACCTCGTCGACCTGGACGATTCCGCGGTGTTCTCGCCGGACGGTGAAGCCGCCGACATCGCTGCCGAAGCGCGACGATACGACGCCGCGATCGAGGAGGCCGGTGGTATCGATGTGCAGATTCTCGGCATCGGCACCGACGGACACATCGGCTTCAACGAGCCCGGGTCGTCACTTCGGTCGAGAACCCGGGTGAAGACGCTCACCGAACAGACTCGGGTCGACAATGCGCGCTTCTTCACCTCGCCGGAGGAGGTGCCGCACCACGTGCTGACGCAAGGCCTCGGCACCATCGACGAGGCGCGTCATCTCGTGCTCATCGCTACCGGAGAATCCAAGGCAGACGCGGTGGCCGCGGCCGTCGAGGGGCCGTTGTCGGCACGCTGTCCTGCGTCCGCGATTCAGTGGCATCCACACGTGACGGTACTGGTGGACGAGGCGGCTGCTGCGTCCCTCGCTCTCACGGACTACTACCGCCACGCCTACGCGAACAAGCCCGCGTGGCAACGCCTGTGAGTCAGCGACGGGAGAATTCCGACGCCCGCTGGATCTGATCGTCGGACGGGCGAACTCCGGTGTAGAGAACGAACTGTTCTGCTGCCTGCAGGGCAATGACCTGTGCGCCGGTGATCACCGGTTTGTTCGCCGCACGCGCCGCGGTGATCAGCGGAGTCTCCGACGGCATCGCGACCACGTCGAACACTGCCTGTGCCGCATGGATCTGCGACTCGGTGAAGGGAGTCGAATCGGCAGCGGGGCCGCCCGCCATTCCCACCGGGGTGACGTTCACCAGCAAGTCTGCTTCGACGGACTCGGCCGACCAGTCGTATCCGTACGCCTCGGCGAGAGCCGGACCGGTCGACGTGTTGCGAGCAACCACGGTGCCGCGGGTGAAACCCGAATCTCTTAGTGCGGCAACGACTGCCTTGGCCATACCGCCGCTGCCGGTCACGGCCACCGAACAATCGGTCGAGATATCGCTCGACGCGAGCAGATCGGCCACAGCCTGGTAATCGGTGTTGTAGGCGTGCAGCACGCCCGCCTCGTTGACGATGGTGTTGACCGATGCGATCGCGCTCGCAGATTCGTGCATGACGTCGACCAGTTCGATCACGTCTTCCTTGAACGGCATGGAGACCGCGCATCCCCTGATACCGAGTGCACGGACTCCACCGACCGCGGCCGCGAGATCGGTGGTGGTGAACGCCTTGTAGACGAAGTTCAATCCCAGTTCGTCGTACAGGTAGTTGTGGAAGCGGGTTCCGATATTGCTCGGCCTTCCCGACAGAGACATGCAGAGCTGGGTGTCACGGTCGAGAAAGCTGCGCGACGACGTCGTTGCCATTGGCCAGACTTTACCGCCCGCGTTCGCATCGCTGGATCAGCAGCTGGGGGCCACCGAAGCGAGGGCGCGGCGGTCGGCCTCGGTGATCGGCAGCTCGTACTGGGCCGCCACCGACAGATATTTGCCCGCGTAGAAACAGTGGTACGCCGCGTTCGGCGGCATCCACTGCGACGGCGTCTTGTCGCTCTTGCTCTGGTTGTCCGGCCCGTTGACCGCCAGCAGATTGAACGCGATGTCGTTCGCGAATCGAATGCGCTTGTCCGCTGCCCAGCTGTCGGCACCCATGTCCCAGGCGGCAGACAACGGATAGACGTGATCGATCTGGATCTTGCCGGCGTCGGACTTGGTGAACTGCAACCGTTCACCGGAGTAGGGGTCGTCCAGGGAGCCCGAGAGCACCACGCAGTCTCGGGTGCCGGCCTTGAACTCGACTTCGGTCATCGACAGTGCCAGCACGTTGTCGCGAGTTCCACACCCGTCGTGCCCGCCCGGTCCGTCGTAGTCGTCCGTCCACGCCGGTCCGAACACGCACCCTTCACCGCCCTTGCATCCGCGCTCGTACCCACGGGGATCGGGTCGTGCGGCGACGACG
The DNA here is from genome assembly GCF_004563845.1 of Rhodococcus sp. 1R11. NCBI lineage: Bacteria > Bacillati > Actinomycetota > Actinomycetes > Mycobacteriales > Nocardiaceae > Rhodococcus > Rhodococcus sp. 1R11. Next base: position 35,315 of record NZ_SPNG01000018.1, read on the forward strand.
GCCACCCGATCCAACAGCGTTTCGATCTGGGCGCGGGTGGGGCTGCCCGGAGCCGGGGGCGGGGGAGCCAATCCCGGTATGTCGGACCGATCACAGGATTCGAACGTCGCCATGACGATCGCGGCGATCACCAACGCCGCCGCTACCCACAGCTTCTTCACACACGCCCCATCGTGAAACTTCGAACTTGCCGACTCTCGTACCTCGCGACAGCAGTGTGCCGGACGGTACCGACACCGCCCGAAACTGTCGGGTGTCAGCGGACCTCGATGACGACCTTGCCGAGTGCGTGCCCGTTCTCCACGAGCGCAAGAGCCTCGCCTGCGCGGTCGAGTGGAAACGTGTGATCGATGCGTGGGCGAAGGACGCCCGTCACGACCAGATCGGCCAATCGGGTGAACGCCGCAGTGGTGCGCTCGCGCACTGCTCCAGACCCACCCCACTGGGCGGCGAGCACCGGGTCGGCCACGCTGACGATCGGAGCGCCGGTCTTCACAGCGGCCGCGCGAAGAGTGTCGCCGCCGACCAGATCGACGATGCCGTGCACCGGCCGCGATATCGAACCGACGTATTCGGGTCCGGACTCGACGAACTCCGCACCGAGGCTCTCGATCCACTCCCGCTTGCCCGAGCTCGCCACCCCGAGAACGTCGATACCGTCGGCACGCGCCAGCTGCAGAACCGAAGAACCCACACCGCCGCCTGCGCCGAGAACGAGAACCGTGTTGCCTGCAGTCAGCGCCAACCCTCGCAGTGCGTCGAAGGCGGTCCCGGCCGCCACCGGCAAGGTTGCCGCGACCGACCAGGACACGGCCTCGGGCTTGTGTGCCGTGCCGGCCGCGTTGAGCAGCGTGTACTGCGCATAGCCGCCGTGACCCGACGCCGTCGCCCCGAAGACCTCGTCACCGACCGAGAACCCCTCCACTCCCGAGCCGACGCCCACGACAGTGCCCGACACCTCCCGCCCCAGCACCGCAGGCAAGGTGATCTGCACGGTGTCCTTGCGATTACCCGCCCGCACCTTCCAATCTGCGGGATTCACCCCCGCGGCATGTACCGCCACGAGAAGCTGCCCCGATCCCGGTTCCGTCACGGGGAGGTCCAGAAATGTCTCGGTGTCGGGGCCGCCGTATTCGTCGAAGCCGTACGCGATCACGGGACCACTGTGCCTCATCGATGAGACATCGGTGCCTCATCGAAGACACATCGGCGCCGGGTATGTCGGTGCGTGCTGGTTGGATGGACCGATGCTGCACGGTCTCTGGTCTCCCGGTGCCGGATTGCTGCTCTGGGACGACGAGATCAGCACCGGAGACGAACCCGACCTACCGGCGACACACTCGCACGTGCTCACCCGCACGTTCCGGCATCGCGCCCGAGTGACGTTTCCCGACTCCACTCGACGCGCCACCCCTCGGGATCCGGTCGAACTGCCGGCGATCGCGCTGGCCCCGCACGATGCGGCCGACCTGTTGCTCCGCACCCCGTCGACCCACCCGCTGATCTCCGGCGACCTTCGGTTCCTGGGCCACGTCGCCCAGGGCATCGAACGGTGGGTCCGGGCCGGACGAGTGGTGCCGGCACTGAAATTGATGGACGGCCAGTGGTGGCCGCGTTGGCGGCTGGTCGGCGGCGAGCGTCAACGCGCCTGGCTCAGCGAGCTCGCTGTTGCGATGCCGTCGGTGCAGCGAGCGAACGAACGACCGAAGAAGCTTCTGGACGACATGGTCGAGGAGCTCACCGACCCGATCGTCAGATCGGTGCTCGGCAAGCCCGATTCCGAGCACCCGTTGCTGTCGGCCCTCGTGCGTGACGATCCGTATCTCGATGGGACGCAGAAGATCTCGACGCTGTTCGACAATTGGCGCGCCAGCCTCACCGTCGACGAACCGGCGCTGGTGCTGCGCCTGCTCGAACCGGATGACCAGGACGGCGAGACGGGCGATGCCGACGGTGCCCCGGACGATGCCGTCGAGTCGTTCTGGACACTTCAGGTGTGCCTGCGCGCGGACGGGGAGGCGCCGCGTCCGGTCCCGATGAGCCGCAAGGTCGACGCGACCTTGCTTTCGACGGCAGTGCGCAAACTCGGCGAGGCCGTCGCTGCCTACCCGAGGCTGCGTGATCTGCCCACCCAGGAGGGCACCCTCGACCTGTTGTTGCCGACGTCGGTGGTCATCGATCTCGTCGAACACGGTGCCACTGCATTGCGGGCCACCGGCACGACGGTCCTGCTGCCGAGGGCCTGGACCAGGTTGGATCCGTCGATGCGATTGCGGGTCGAGTCACCCGCGGTGACCAAAGCTGCGGCCGATCGTGCCGTCGGTATGGACGAGCTGGTGTCGTACGACTGGCAACTGCAGCTGGGCGACATGGTGCTCACCGAAGCGGAGATGAACCGGCTTGCCGTCTCGAAGGGCGACCTCGTCCGCCTGCGCGGGCAATGGGTGCTCGCCGACGGGGGACAGCTGGCGCGGGCCGCGAAGTACGTCGCCGAGCATCACGGCGACGGGACTGCGCTCAGCACGCTGATGCGTGAGATGACGTTGGCCGATCCGCCTCCGGCTCCGGTCCAGGACATCCGCGCTACCGGCTGGGCGGCAACGTTGCTCGAACCCGGGGCGGTTCCGGAAACCATCCCGGTGCCCGACGGTGTCCGAGCGACTCTGCGGCCCTACCAGCAACGCGGTCTCGACTGGCTCGCGTTCATGAGCCGACTCGGTCTCGGTGCCGTGCTCGCCGACGACATGGGCCTGGGCAAGACACTGCAGGTGCTCACGCTGCTCGCTCACGAGAACAGTGCGACTCCGACGCTGTTGGTGGCCCCGATGTCGGTGGTCGGTAACTGGCAACGTGAGGCCGCGAAATTCACTCCTGCACTGCGTGTTCTGGTGCACCACGGTCCGACGCGGTTACGCGACGAGGAGCTCGATCGAGCGATCGCGGAGCACGACCTGATCGTCACCACGTACGCATTGATGGCCAAGGACCGCGCGCAGTTGGCCGCACAGACGTGGCGTCGCGTGGTTCTCGACGAGGCGCAGCACATCAAGAATGCAGGCACCGTGCAGGCGAAGGCGGCGCTGGCCATTCCGGCCGATCACAAACTGGCGCTCACCGGGACGCCGGTGGAGAACCGGCTGGACGAGCTGAGGTCCATTCTGGATTTCGCGAACCCGGGCATGCTGGGGCGGCCGTCGGACTTCCGGAAGCGGTTCTCGGTCCCGATCGAGCGGGAGAACGACGAGAACGCGGTCTCGCGGCTGCGTGCCATCACGTCTCCGTTCATTCTGCGTCGCGTCAAGACCGATCCCACGGTCATCTCTGATCTGCCGGAGAAGAACGAAATGACCGTGCGCGCCAACCTCACTGCCGAGCAGGCGGCGTTGTACAAGGCCGTCGTCGACGAGATGATGGCCCAGATCGCGGACGCGAAGGGCATGAAGCGCAAGGGTGCGGTGCTCTCGGCCCTCACTCGCCTCAAACAGGTGTGCAATCACCCCGCGCATTTCCTGTCCGACGGTTCGGCGGTACTCAAGCGAGGTCAGCACCGTTCCGGAAAGATCGGATTGGTGGAGGACATGCTCGATTCCGTTCTCGGTGACAACGAGAAGGCGTTGTTGTTCACGCAGTTTCGAGAGTTCGGTGAGCTCGTGGCACCGTATTTCGCCGAGCGTTTCGGAGTTCAGGTGCCGTTCCTGCACGGCGGCGTGAGCAAGGGCAAGCGCGATGAGATGGTCGAGAAGTTCCAGAGCGACGACGGTCCGCCGATCATGATGCTCTCGCTCAAGGCCGGTGGTACCGGGCTCAATCTCACTGCCGCCAATCATGTTGTGCACCTAGATCGTTGGTGGAATCCGGCGGTGGAGAACCAGGCGACCGACCGCGCTTTCCGTATCGGCCAGCGCAAGAATGTGATGGTGCGCAAGCTGCTGTGTGTGGGCACCGTGGAGGAACGCATCGATTCGATGCTGGTGTCGAAGCAGGATCTGGCGGATCTGGCGGTGGGCACCGGTGAGAGCTGGGTGACCGAGATGGACACTGCGGAACTGCAGGAACTGTTTCGTCTCAGCGAAGACGCGGTGGGGGAGTGATGGCCGACTTCTCGCAGTACGGCAAGCGTCGACAAGCCAAGGGCGGCATCGAGTCTCGTAACAAGCGGGGTGCCTTCGGGCAGACGTGGTGGGGCAGGCACTTCGTCGCCGCGATGGAAGATCTGGCCGATCCGGGCCGGATCGCACGGGGCCGGACCTATGCCCGCCAGGGGCAGGTGCTCACTCTCGGCGTCGAACGCGGGCAGATCTACGGTGAGGTGCAGGGCAGTCAGCTCGAGCCGTTCTCGGCGTCGGTCAGCGTGGAGCCGCTCACCGAAGGCGAGGTGGCCGCGCTCGTCGGCCGAGTGCGATCCAACCCCGGCATGCTGGCGGAACTCGCGTCCAACGCGATTCCTCAGGCGCTGGCGTCGGTGCTGCTTCCCCACGACAAGGGGCAACTGGATTTCGACTGTTCGTGCCCCGACGACGGGTGGCCGTGCAAACACGCGGCAGCGCTGATGTACATCGCCGCCGAGCACATCGACGCGTCCGCGGGGACGATCCTGACACTGCGCGGTGTCGATCTGGATCAGTTGATCGAGGGGGTCGGCGACAGCGACGAGGAGTTCGACCCGGACGACTGGTTCGGCGATCGTGCGGCGTTCCCCGAACTTCCGAAAGTGTCGTTCGCTCCGGCGACGGACGATCTCGATCCGCTGATCCTGCGCAGAATCTTTCGCGCCGACGGTTCGACGGAGGCGGAAGTCAGCCGGGCCTGCGCTGATCTGCGCGCGTTCTACGACCGAATGTGACCGCTCCTGGACTTACATGGACATCCGACTATAGGATGAGCGTACTTAATTCCACGCTCGAGGACGGACACCCATGGCTCGCGAACTCACGCACTTCATCGGCGGCAAGCATGTCGCCGGCACCTCCGGACAGTTCGGGGATGTGTTCGATCCCAATACCGGTGAGGTGCAGGCCCGGGTGCCCCTGGCCGACGTATCCGAGGTCGAGGCCGCCATCGCCGACGCCGAGCAGGCGCAGCGTGAGTGGGCGAAGTGGAACCCGCAGCGGCGCGCTCGGGTGCTGATGAAGTTCCTTGCGCTCGTCACCCGCGACACCGAAGAACTCGCGCGGCTGCTCTCGTCGGAGCACGGCAAGACCATCGCCGACGCCAAGGGCGACATCCAGCGTGGCGTCGAGGTCGTCGAGTTCGCCGTCGGTGTTCCGCACCTGCTCAAGGGTGAGTACACCGAGGGTGCGGGTGGCGGTATCGACGTCTACTCGATGCGTCAGCCGCTCGGTGTCGTTGCCGGCATCACCCCGTTCAACTTCCCGGCCATGATTCCGCTGTGGAAGGCCGGCCCGGCCATTGCCTGCGGTAACGCCTTCATTCTCAAGCCGTCCGAGCGGGATCCGTCCGTGCCCCTCAAGCTCGCCGAACTGTTCCTCGAGGCAGGTCTGCCGCCGGGCGTCTTCAACGTCGTCAACGGCGGCAAGGACGCCGTCGACGTGCTGCTCACCGACGATCGCGTCAAGGCGATCGGCTTCGTCGGATCGACGCCCATCGCGCAGTACATCTACGAGACGGCGGCGCAGCACGGCAAGCGCGCACAGTGCTTCGGTGGAGCGAAGAACCACGCATTGGTGATGCCCGATGCCGATCTCGACGAGGTCGCCGACGCTCTGCTCGGAGCCGCATACGGTTCGGCCGGCGAGCGGTGCATGGCGATTTCCGTCGCGGTTCCCGTCGGTGAGGAGACCGCCGACGCGTTGGTCGCCAAACTGACCGAGCGAGTGGCGAAACTGAAGATCGGCCGCAGCGACGACGAGAACGCGGACTTCGGCCCGCTCGTCGGTAGCGATGCGTTGAAGCGCGTCAACGACTACACCCAGATCGGTGTGGACGAGGGTGCCGAGTTGGTCGTCGATGGACGCGGATTCAGTCTCGAGGGCCACGAGGGCGGATTCTTCGCCGGTGCAACGCTGTTCGACAAGGTGACCACCGACATGCGCATCTACAAGGAAGAGATCTTCGGACCGGTCCTGATCGTCGTGCGCGCGAAGGACTACGAGGACGCGCTGCGTCTGCCGTCCGAACACGAGTACGGCAACGGCGTCTCGATCTTCACTCGCGACGGCGACACCGCTCGCGACTTCTGCTCCCGCGTCCAGGTCGGCATGGTCGGCGTCAACGTGCCGATTCCGGTGCCGATCGCGTACCACACGTTCGGTGGTTGGAAGCGTTCGGGATTCGGCGATCTCAACCAGCACGGACCGGATTCCATCCGTTTCTACACCAAGACCAAGACCGTCACCCAGCGCTGGCCGTCGGGCACCAAGGAAGCAGCTGCGCAGAATCACTTCGTCATTCCGAACATGGACTGATCGACGATGTTCACGTTGAACGAGGACGAGCGTGCCATCAACGACACTGCTCGTGATTTCGCGGACGAGTTCCTCGCACCGAACGCCGTCGAATGGGATCAGCAGAAGCACTTTCCGGTAGACTTGCTGCGCAAGGCTGCTGCTCTCGGGATGGGCGGCATCTACATTCGTGAAGACGTGGGCGGATCGGGCCTGACCCGCGTCGACGCGGTGCGCATCTTCGAGCAACTCGCCACCGGTGACCCGTCCATCGCGGCCTACATTTCCATCCACAACATGGTCGCCTGGATGATCGACACGTACGGCGACGACGAGCAACGGCAGCGCTGGCTTCCGGGGCTGTGCTCGATGGACCAGCTCGGTAGCTACTGCCTCACCGAACCCGGCGCTGGATCCGATGCGGCAAAGCTCGGTACCAAGGCCGTCCGCGACGGTGACGAGTACGTGCTGGACGGCGTCAAGCAGTTCATCTCCGGCGCAGGCACTTCCGAGGTGTACGTCGTCATGGCCCGCACCGGAGCGCCGGGTCCCCGCGGCATCTCGGCGTTCATCGTGCCGAAGGACACGGCGGGACTGTCGTTCGGAGCGAACGAGAAGAAGATGGGATGGAACGCTCAACCCACCCGCCAGGTGATCTTCGAAGGTGCCCGCGTTCCGGCTGCCAACCTGCTCGGCGGCGAGGGCGACGGATTTCGGATCGCGATGAACGGGCTCAACGGCGGACGCATCAACATCGCCGCGTGCTCGATCGGCGGCGCACAGTCCGCTCTCGACAAGGCCGTGTCCTACCTCGCCGACCGCAACGCATTCGGTGCCAGGTTGCTCGACTCGCAGGCCCTGCAGTTTCGACTGGCGGATTTCAAGACCGAGCTCGAAGCTGCCCGAACGCTGCTGTGGCGAGCAGCGGACGGGTTGCAGAACAATGCCGCCGACAAGGTCGAGATGTGCGCGATGGCAAAGCGTTTCGGTACCGATACCGGCTTCGAGGTCGCCAACGGGGCGCTGCAGTTGCTCGGCGGATACGGTTATCTCGCCGAGTACGGTGTCGAGAAAATCGTTCGCGACCTTCGGGTCCACCAGATTCTGGAAGGTACCAACGAGATCATGCGCGTGGTCGTAGCTCGCTCCATCGTGGGTGCAGCATGAGCGATGTCCTACTGGAGGTTTCGGGCGGGATCGGTCGCATCACTCTGAACCGCCCCAAAGCGATCAACGCACTCTCGCATGCGATGGTGCAGCAGATAGCTCCGGCGTTGGCGCAGTGGGCAACCGACGACAGCGTCGACGTCGTCCTGTTGACCGGAGCCGGCGAGCGAGGATTGTGCGCGGGCGGCGACATAGTCTCGATCTACCACGACGCCGAGGACGGCGGCAGCGGAAGCAAGGACTTCTGGCGCGACGAGTACGTGCTCAACGCCGCGATCGCCCGCTTCCCCAAGCCCTTCGTCGCGATCATGGACGGCATCGTCATGGGCGGTGGCGTCGGGCTCTCGGCCCACGCGAACACCCGCATCGTGACCGAACGTTCGATGATCGCGATGCCCGAGGTCGGCATCGGATTCATCCCCGATGTCGGTGGCACCTACCTTCTTTCGCGTGCGCCCGGCGAAACCGGTACCCACTTCGCGCTCACCACGGCGCGGATGAATGCGGCCGACGCCATCGCGGTCGGATTCGCCGATCACTACATTCCGTCGGACAAGCTCGAGGAGTTCTACATCGCCCTCGAGACGGTCAGCGTCGGGGAGGCCGTCGACACGTTCAGCGAGTCGGCTCCGGAATCCACCGTCGCGGCTCAGCAGGAATGGATCGACGAGTGCTACGCCGGTGACGACATTCAGGGCATCGTCGACGCTCTGGCTGCATCGCCGGTGCCGGAGGCGCAGCAGGCTGCAAAGGACATCGCGTCCAAATCGCCGGTGTCTCTTGCGGTGACGCTGCGGTCGCTGCGACGGGCGGCGACGCTGCCCTCCCTCGAGGCCGTGCTCGACGAGGAGTACCGCGTGTCGGTCGCGTCGCTGAGCAGTCACGATCTGGTCGAGGGAATTCGGGCGCAGGTCGTCGACAAGGATCGCAATCCCCAGTGGCAGCCGGCCACGTCGGCGGACGTCACTGCCGAGGACGTCGACCGATACTTCGCGCCCCTGGGCGACGCCGAACTCGGTCTGTCGAAAGCACATACAGAAGGTGAGCAGTCATGAGCGAGAAGACGATCGGATTCATCGGCCTCGGGCACATGGGTGGGCCGATGGCCGCCAACCTGGCTGCGGCCGGGTACACGGTGCAGGGCTTCGACTTGGTTCCCGCGGCGCTCGAGCAGGCCACGAAGGACGGCGTGACAGTGGTGGAGTCCGCGGTCGCGGCCGTCGCCGGAGCCGACATCGTGATCACGATGTTGCCGAACGGAAAACTGGTACTCGGGCTCTACGGGGACCTGCTCCCTGCCGCGGCACCGGGAACGTTGTTCATCGACTCGTCGACCATCGACGTCGCCGACGCGCATGCCGCGCACCGGCTGGTGCACGAGGCCGGACACCGCAGCCTCGACGCTCCGGTCTCGGGCGGTGTCGGGGGAGCGGCCGCAGGCACGCTCACGTTCATGGTCGGTGGTTCGGAGGACGATTTCGCGGCCGCCGCTGCCGTTCTCGATGTCATGGGCCGCAAGGTCGTGCACTGTGGACCAGCGGGCAACGGTCAGGCCGCCAAGATCTGCAACAACATGATTCTCGGCGTATCGATGATCGCCATCAGTGAGGCCTTCGTGTTGGGCGAGAAGCTCGGTCTGAGCAATCAGGCGCTTTTCGACGTGGCATCGACCGCGTCCGGCCAATGCTGGGCGTTGACGACCAATTGCCCGGTGCCCGGTCCGGTTCCGACGAGCCCGGCCAACAACGAGTACAAGCCCGGATTCGCAGCGGCCCTCATGGACAAGGACCTGGGTCTGGCTGCGAATGCACTGCGCGACAACGGGGTCGAGGGAGTACTCGGCCTTCGTGCGGCCGAGCTCTACGCTCGGTTCAAGGAAACGTCCGGGGGCGGAACCGACGTGGACTTCTCCGGCATCATCAACGACATCCGCGAACGCTCGAACGGAGCTGCCCAGTGACCGACTACGAAACCATCCTGCTCGAACGACGGGGACGCGTCGGCATCATCACGCTGAACCGTCCGAAAGCATTGAACGCGCTGAACTCTCAGTTGATGCGTGAGGTCGTCTCGGTGGTGGAGGAACTCGATGCAGATTCCGAGATCGGTGCCATTCTGATCACCGGATCCGAGCGGGCCTTCGCGGCCGGGGCCGACATCAAAGAAATGCAGCCCAAGTCCTACATGGACGTGTACCTCGACGATTTCTTCGCGGCGTGGGATCGACTGGCCGCGGCGCGGACGCCCCTCATCGCGGCGGTCTCCGGTTATGCACTCGGTGGCGGGTGTGAACTCGCGATGCTGTGTGATGTTCTGATCGCCTCCGACACCGCGGTATTCGGACAACCCGAGATCAAGTTGGGTGTCATTCCGGGGATCGGTGGCTCGCAGCGCTTGACGCGTGCGGTGGGCAAGGCCAAGGCCATGGAGATGTGCCTGACCGGCAGGAACATGAAGGTCGAGGAAGCCGAGCGAGCAGGATTGGTCTCGCGCATCGTGCCGGTCGCCGACCTCCTCGAGGACGCCATCGCAACCGCCACGACCATCGCCGAGATGTCGCTTCCGGTCGCCATGATGGCGAAGGAAGCAGTGAACCGATCGTTCGAGTCGAGCCTTCGTGAGGGAGTTCTGTTCGAGCGCCGCGTGTTTCATTCGACGTTCGCCACGGAGGATCAGAAGGAAGGGATGTCGGCTTTCATCGAGAAGCGCACGCCCAACTTCCAACACCGGTAGTGCTGGCCGCTCTTTCGGGTCGTTCCGCGGGCTCCACTCCCACCCCGACCGGTCGTTCCGCAGGCTCCACTCCCACCCCGACCGGTCGTTCCGCAGGCTCCACTCCCACCCCGACCGGTCGTTCCGCAGGCTCCACTCCCACCCCGACCGGTCGTTCCGCAGGCTCCACTCCCTGGGCCGTCCTACCTGTCGGGGGACAGGAGGGCGGCCCCGCGGGCCGAGACCAGCTCGGGCATCGTCGGCACCAGGGTCGTCAGGCCGGTCCGCAGTTCGAGAGACCGCGCTATCGAGGTGATGTTCGCGCCGCCGCCGACCACGACGATGGACTGCGGTCTGGCTCCGGACAATTCGATGGTCTGCTCCACCAGCATGCCCGCGTAGCGGACGGGTCCTGCGATCAGATCGTCGAAGTCGCGCCGCGTCAGCACATGCCGTGCAGTGCCGGCTGGGTCCGTGGTGCTGACGACGGGATCGATGCTCAGTTGCTCCTTGATGGACCGGCTGGCGTCGAGTCCGATGCGAACGCCCTTGGACGAGAGCAGTCGGCGAACCGAGTGGTCGAGGTCGTCGCCGCAGAACGTCGCGGTGCGCCGCGTCATGAGGGTGCGAGTGGACGCGAGGTCGATGACGGTGACCGTGGTCCCCGTACTACCGATGTCGCACAGCACGGTGACGCCGTGATTGGGGACCAGCCCGATGAATCGTAGAAACCTCACTTGCGCAGCGGTTTCCGGAACGAGTGTGGCCGTGCGAGCGGTACCTCCGGTGGCGACCGTGCCGGGATCGGTGGCCACCCGGTAGGCGATAGCGGAGAACTGGACCGGGAGCGACATCGTCGCGGCGATGGAATGGATGGCGTCGACGCCGGTGGCGATCGTGGTGGCCAGCGACTGCCCTGGAGCGCGGCGTACCGTCCGCGACACGATGGGTGTGCGGTGGGGGCTGTCCAGATACGTCAGAATTGCGCGTGCACCGTGCGCACCCGCCCCGACCCCCAACACCAGCACCCCGCCCCGCCCTTCAGCAGACCGACTCCGATCTGTTCCCAGAGCAATTGGACCACGAACGGTACGGCTGTGCCATTGTCTTGTGACGAGTCACCATCGAACTCAGAACGATGTGGTGATGTCATCACTGTCGAAATCGCCTGCATCCGAACGCAGTTCCGCAAGGATGCGCACCAGCGCCATCAGCTTGTCGCGCGCGAGCCCGGGCTTGGCGAACACCAGCGTGTTCAGGCGCTCGGTGGCTTCGACCGCCAACGTGCGCCCCTGCTCGGTGATTTCGACCAGGGTGGTCCGTCGATCGCTGGGATGGGGAATGCGGCGCACGTAGCCGACCGATTCGAGGCGGTCCACCGCGTTGGTCACACTGGTGGGGTGCACTTGCAGTCGAGCACTCGCCTTCGCCATCGGTAACGCGCCGTTCTTGGTGAACGTCAACAACGTCAGCAATTCGTAGCGCGAAAACGTCAGTCCCGTCGGCTTGAGCGCTTCCTCGACCCGGGCCAGCATGATCTGCTGCGCGCGCATCAGCGAGGTGACCGCGGCCATACCGTCGGCGGCATCGGTCCACCCGTGCTTGGTCCACTGACGGTGGGCCTCTGCAATGGGGTCGAGGGGAAGCGGCGACGGTGCTGGCATACACACCATCCTCCCACGGTGCCCGGTTCGAGCGTCTACCGAATGACGGTGCGAAGTACCGCGAGTGGTACCCGATCGGTGATCGCTGCTCGAGTCCGCGAAATCTGCTCGCGGGCATCGGCTGTGCGCGCGCTGTCGGTCTCGTCGACGGTCAGGGCGGCGTCCAACAGGCTCAATTGCGCCAGCACGGCGTCGACATCGTCGGTGGAGCGTGCGGCGCGGCCGACCCTCTCGGCGAGGCGAATTCCGGCCTGGACCACCATGGGACTGCCGGTCCCGTAGATGCGCACCGCATCGAGCGCATGGTCGATCAAGATCGAGACGGCCACCCGCCGCACGATCAGTCGCACCTCTCCGTCGGTTCCGCGCCGTCCGCGTGACGGTGCCGGCCGTTGGACCAGGGCAACGAGTCCGACGGAGAGATCGTCGATGGCGTTACGCGCCGTGTAGGGATCGTTGACCCCGGTGGACAGCGCCCGGACCGCCATCTCCGTCATCTGCTCGACGGCGAACGCGATGTCGTGGCGTGGCGTCCTACTGGTACCGATGTCGAAGGAAGAGCGGACTCGGTCGATCGATGCAGCGGAGATGTCGACCGAGCGATCGGCGAGAATGTCGACGAGCGGCTCGCCGGAGACGACGTGCTCGCCCGGGACCCGATGAATCTCGATCAGCGTGCCGTTGTCGGTCGCGATGCCCAGCAGTGCGTCCTCGTCGATGTCGATGATCACCCCGGATGTCTCGGCCAGGACCGTCACGTAGACAGCTGGTTTCGAGATGCCGTCGATCGATGCGGAATCGTCGGGACGGTCGGTCGGGTAGAGGGAGTCGACGGACTCCGACAGCTCGTCGCGGACTCTCGCGGACAGGGTGGCCACTTGAATCGACTGCGCGATGTGATGGATGAAGTAGACGAGTACGCCTACATCGACCACCGCGAGCGCCACGGCGACATTGACGGCGATGTCCGGGACGAACACCGAACCATCGGATTCGATCGAACGAATCGACCGCAGCACCATCAGCGAGTACAGGAACGTCGCCCCGAAGATCCCCAGTACCACCTGATTCCCGCGGTCCGCCATGAAGTTTCGCACCAGACGGGGGCCGTACGAGGAGCTGGCCGTGGCGAGGACGGAGATGGTGATGGAGAACGACGTGGCGGCCACCCCCAGCATCGAGCCACCGATCGCCCCGAGGATGTCCCGGCTGCCACTCGCTCCGACGTGATAGAGCAACGAGCCAGTCAGGTCCACGCGGGTGTCGAGTAGGTAGCGATCGAGGCCGACGAGCGCCTGCGCCAGTAGGAGTGCGAGAACTCCGAGGACGGCGGGAATGAACCAGAACGACTCCCGCAACCGCGCCATGTGTTCCTTCATGAGCGACAGTCTTCCCGCCCAGGAACGAATCGACACCCGCACTTCGAATCACGCTGAGCGTAACCGTGGTGTTCGTGTGGCCGACACGGCATCATCATCGATGATGCGGGTGTGGCTGAGTGGCTAGGCACCGGCCTGCAAAGCCGTTTACACGGGTTCGAATCCCGTCGCTCGCTCCACCATCGAGGCCGGCCGGAAACGGCCGGCCTCGATTCGTCCTGTCTCGACTCGTTTCAGGCAAGTAGAGCGGGCTTTCGTGCCACGGTCACGGCCCAGTCCGCGTCGGCGCGCCAGGGTTGCAGGTTCCAGGTGGAGAATCGATGTTCGACGAAAAATCCGACCGCCGTGAGATCCTCGTGTAGTTCGTCGACCGTATAGGCGCGATCGGTGGCGAAGCCGGTGACGAACACTCCGCCGTCGTTCAGATGGGCCCAGATGCGTTCGAGCGCAGCACGTTCGGTGCCCGGCTCGAGAAAGACCAACACGTTGCCGGCCGCCACGACCGCGTCGAACGTGCGATTCAACTCGAGCGTGGTCAGATCCGCGAGATGGACCTCCAGTTCGGGGTGACTGCGCGCCTTCTCGACCAGAATCGGATCGAGATCCACAGCGGTGACGTGGTGACCACGTCTCGCCAACTCGGCACCGAGGCGACCGGTACCGCATCCGGCATCGAGAATGCTCGACGCGGGGGAGACCACCGCGTCGACCATGCGGGCCTCACCGTGCAGATCCACGCCGCGTTCGGCCAGACGATCGAATCTCTCGATGTACCGAGCGGAATCGTCGGCGGAGTTCTCGGCTTGCCAGCGTGTGGTCATGCCGCCAGGGTAGGTCAGCTCGGTTCGTCGAGGGCCGACCGGGCTTCGGCCACGCGTACCCGGGCCGCCTCGAGCGCCTCCGCCGTCGACTCTGCCTGTTCGACGCTTGCTTTCTCCGTTGCCCGCGCAGCCTTCGCTCTGGCTCTGGCGGCGTCCAGCTCGGCTTCGAGTCTCTCGACTTCTGCTGTGGCGCTGCGTCGTTCGGCCGCGGCACGTTCTGTGTCCTGGTCGGCAACGTCGGCCGCATCGCGTGCGGCATCCAATGCGGTTTCGGCAGAGTCGAGTTCGGCGACCAGTCGATCATGTTCGGCCTCGCGCAGCCGCTCGGCTTCGGAGGTGTCCTCGGCATCCGGCTCTGCAGCGGACTCGGGCGCGTCATCGGTACCGTCCGGTTCGAATTCCGTCTCGGCATCGTCGACCGTGCCAGGAACGAGCGAGAGCAGCGCGGGGCCGAAGCCGCTGTATGTCTCGGCCACCACCGTTCGGCCCGCACGAACCCGGTCGCGGATCTCCGGATCGGCCATCGCGGCATTGAGGGTGTTGGACATTTCGCGCGCCGCGTTGTCGCCGACGGTCACGCCACGTTCGCGACCCAATGCGACGGCTCGATCGGTGAGCGCGCGTATCGAAGCGCTTCGAGCGGTGGACAACTCACGCAGTCGATGACCGTCGCCGCGTTGCTGAGCCCGTTCGAGTTCGGCACCGAGGTCGAACAACTCGGCTACCGCGGATTCGTCCTGACGAGCGAGTGTGTTCACCAACCAGGCCACGACAGTGGGCTTACGGAGTCCGCCGATACGAGTGGCACCGGACTTGTCTCCGGCTTTCTTGAACCGGGTCACGAACACCGATCGGTGCGACACGAAGTCGGCGGGTGCCAGCGAATACAGCTCGTCGATGACGGTGTCGATATCGGGGAGATCCTCGGACATGTGAACAGTCCGTCTCGTTCGAGCAGTCGCTTCAGGGAAGTGACGTGCGTGAAAGATGTGTGCCCCCGGCAGGATTCGAACCTGCGGCCTTTCGCTCCGGAGGCGAACGCTCTATCCCCTGAGCTACGGGGGCGCACCGGTGAGAACCGGCGTGCCTGTTGGGCTGTACGAAAGACTAGCGCATGTGCGACGGGAGTCGAAATCACCCCTCGGGCAGCGGCTGCGCCCCCTTCGCCGCGAGCATCTGCTTCATCAGAGTCGACTCACTCGTCTGCGTCGCCACCATGGACTTCGCCAGGTTGATCACCGCGGGAGACTGCGCGTGCGTCTGGGCGTATTCCATCATCGCCAGGCCGCCCTCGTGGTGACGCAGCATCAGTTGCAGGAACATGACGTCGACGTCGGTTCCGGTCGCTTGGCGAAGTGCGGCGAGCTCCGCGGAGCTGGCCATGCCGGGCATGGCCCTGGTGGGATCGGTGGATCCCGGTTCCATCGACATGCCGCCCATCGAATGGCCGTGAGAGTCGTCGGCCGTCATCCAGGTCATGTAGCCGTCGGTCGATATCGGCGCGCGGTCCCACAACGCGAGCCAGCCCTGCATCTGGCCCACCTGATTCTGTTGCGAGGTGAGCATGTCGAACGCCAGGCTCTTGACGGCCTGATCGGGCGCGTTCGTCAACGCGACTGCGGCCATTTCGATGGCCTGGTTGTGGTGCACCGTCATGTCCTGGGCAAATCCGACGTCGACCGAATCTGCTGCGGGTGAGTTGTCACCGTTGCGGAACGGATTCTGCGCCAGGAAGCCCAGCGCGAATCCGATGGCCAGTACGGCGATCACGGCCAAGGCGACCAGCGCAGTGCGCTGGCTCCGCTTGGTCTCGGGGGCGGCGTTGACCGAGTCGACTGTCGAATCGATCATCAGTTCGCGGGCACCTGGAGATCGCTGGGCAGCTGGGCGCCGCCGGGGAGCTGCGCGCCGCCGGGCAGGCCGCTCGGCATGCCGCCGGCGCCGCTGGTCTCGCTGGTATCGGGGGTGATGCCGGCACCGTCCATCGGAACGGCGTCCGCACCCGGGGCCGAGGCGTCGAAGAGCGGTGGGTTGTCGGGATCGAATGCATTGTCACCGACTCCCGGCACGGATGCACAGCTGGCACCGACCTCCGGGTAGGCGAAGCGGTTCAGGCGCAGAGCAGAGATGAACTGACCGATGCGCTCGTCGTCGACGCTGTCGAGCTTGAGCTGGTGACCCCAGGACTGCAGCGAGACGGGGGTGTCGAGGCCCGGGTACGGCGACATCAGCATCTGCGTTTCCCCGTCGACGCGGTCGGCGAGGGACTTGATCTGGTCTTCGTTCAGGTCGTCGGGGTTGTACGTCACCCAGACCGCTCCGTGTTCGAGGGAGTGCACAGCGTTTTCGGTGCGGATCGCCTCTGGGTAGACGATGCCGGTGCAGGTGGCCCACACCGCGTCGTGCGGTCCGCCGAACGGCGGCGTCTGGTCGTAGGCGACGCGTTGCGCGCGCCCGACGTGCAGGGCTGCCGGGTATTCCTTGATGGTGACGCCATCGATTCCGGTCGACGGATCCTGATTGCTCTCGCTGGGCGCGAACTTCTGCGCCTCGGCGCGGTCCTGGTACTTGGGATAGAGGTTGACCCCGAGGCCCACGACCAGTCCGACGACCACCACGACACCGGCAACCGTCAGCCAGGGAATCTGTCTGCCCTTGGCAGCGGGCACGCCGCCCTGCTTCTTGCGAGCGGACTTCTTGTTGGCTGCACTGATGGCTTTGTCTGCCTTCGCAGCCGACTTGTTCTGACTGCCTTTGTCGGGACCCGTTGGCATCGCTGTGGTTGCTCTCTCAGTCGAGGAAAGTGGGTGGTCGGTAGCGCTGGTGGTACGTATCTGCTGGTGACGGCCGTGCTCGACGGTCGTCCGCGCAGAGCGCCCTTACTGTACGTTCTCTGTCTGAGAGCGTGCTCAGAGCCCGTGTGGACCGCGTCGGCCAGGTGGCCTCGCGCTCGGACGGGCAGTGGATGCGAGTATGCCGCACACCAGCCAATAGGATGGCTACCTGTGACTCCCGCCGATCTTGCCGAATTGCTTCACGCGACCGCCGCGAAGGTGCTTGCCGACCGCGGCCTGGATGCATCCGTTCTCCCCTCGAAGCTGACGGTCGAGCGTCCCCGCAATCCCGAGCACGGTGACTACGCCACCAACGTGGCGCTGCAGGTGGCGAAGAAGGCCGGAGCCAATCCCCGTGATTTCGCCGGCTGGCTCGCCGAGGCACTCGCTGCCGATGCCGCGATCGCCAGCGCCGACGTCGCAGGCCCCGGCTTTCTGAACATCAGGCTGGCGGCCGCAGCACAGGGCGAGATCGTTGCCCGCGTACTGGCCGCCGGTACCGAGTTCGGCAACGGATCCTCGATGGCAGGCAAGAAGGTCAACCTCGAGTTCGTCTCGGCCAACCCCACCGGACCGGTGCACCTCGGCGGCACTCGTTGGGCAGCCGTCGGCGATGCACTCGGACGCATCCTGACCGCGCACGGAGCCGACGTCACCCGCGAGTACTACTTCAACGATCACGGCGCTCAGATCGACCGCTTCAGTCGCTCGCTCATCGCCGCGGCCAAGGGGGAGCCGGCACCGGAGAACGGCTATGCGGGCGAGTACATCGCCGAGATCGCACAGCAGGTGCTGGCGAAGGAGCCCGAAGCACTGGCGCTGGCACCCGAGGCGCAGGACGAGACCTTCCGGTCGATCGGTACCCAGCTGATGTTCGACCGCATCAAGGCGAATCTGCACGAATTCGGTGTCGATTTCGACGTCTACTTCCACGAGAACTCACTCTTCGAGTCCGGTGCCGTCGAGAAGTCGGTCGACTACCTCAAGAGCTCGGGCAGCCTGTACGAGGAAGACGGTGCGTGGTGGCTTCGGTCCACCGAGTACGGCGACGACAAGGATCGCGTCGTCATCAAGAGCGACGGTAATGCTGCCTACATTGCAGGCGACATCGCGTACTTCCAGAACAAGCGGCAGCGCGGCTTCGACCTGTGCATCTACATGCTCGGAGCAGACCATCACGGCTACATCGGTCGACTCAAGGCCGCCGCCGCTGCATTCGGCGACGACCCCGAGACCGTCGAGGTGCTGATCGGGCAGATGGTCAACCTCGTTCGCGACGGCGTTGCGGTGAAGATGAGCAAGCGAGCAGGCACCGTCATCACTCTCGACGATCTGGTCGAAGCCATCGGCGTCGACGCGTCGCGCTACGTCATGATCCGGTCGTCCGTCGACTCGAGCATCGACATCGACCTCGCCCTGTGGGCCAGCGCGAGTAACGAGAACCCGGTGTACTACGTCCAGTACGCCCACGCCCGGCTGGCATCGCTCGCGCGCAATGCCGCCGAACTGGGGATCTCTGCTGATGATCCCGATCTGAGCCTGCTGACGCACGAGCAGGAGGGCGAGTTGATCAGGACGATCGGTGAGTACCCGCGCGTGGTCGCCAGTGCCGCCGAACTACGCGAACCACACCGGATCGCCCGCTACCTCGAAGAACTGGCGGGGGCCTACCACCGGTTCTACGGCGCGTGTCGAGTACTTCCCCAAGGAGACGAGGAGCCCGGACCTGTGAACACCGCACGACTGGCATTGGGCAACGCAACCCGGCAGGTTCTGGCCAACGGCCTCGAACTGCTCGGTGTCAGCGCACCGGAGCGCATGTGAGCGCACATCCGGCAGGGCCCAAGCACGCCGATGCCCCAGCCAAGCAGTCCACGTCCGAGCGTCCGAGCGCCGCGTCGGACATGACGGCGCTTCCCGAACAGGTGTGGCCACGCAACGCTGCACGCGGCGACGACGGCACGGTTCGGCTCGCCGGAGTGTCGGTCACCGACCTCGCAGCGCAGTACGGCACCCCACTGTTCGTCGTGGACGAGGCCGACTTCCGCGCACGCTGCCGCGAGATGGCCGCTGCGTTCGGCGCACCCGAACGAGTTCACTACGCCTCCAAGGCATTTCTGTGTGGAGAGATCGCTCGTTGGGTGGCCGACGAGGGTCTCTCACTCGACATCTGCTCGGGCGGTGAGCTGGCGATCGCCCTGGCCGCCGGATTCCCGGCCGATCGAATTGCCATGCACGGCAACAATAAATCCGTTGCCGAGCTCGAGGCCGGAGTGCGAGCCGGAGTCGAGCACGTCGTTCTCGACTCCAACATCGAGATCGACCGTCTCGACGCCGTGGCCGGTTCGGCCGGTGTGGTGCAGGACGTGCTGATTCGCATCACCGTCGGCGTCGAAGCACACACGCACGAGTTCATCGCGACCGCTCACGAAGATCAGAAGTTCGGCTTCTCTCTGGCCGACGGCTCGGCGATCGAAGCCGTCCGGCGGGTGTTCGCCGCGGACAACCTTCGTCTCGTGGGGCTGCACAGTCACATCGGATCGCAGATCTTCGAGGTCGACGGATTCGAGCTGGCTGCGCACAAGGTCATCGGGCTGCTCCGCGACATCGTGGCCGAGTTCGGGGTGGACAAGACCTCACAGATCTCGACGCTCGATCTCGGTGGCGGCATGGGTATTTCGTACGTACCGAGTGACGATCCGCCGCCCGTCGATCAATTGGCGGCGAAGCTGGCGAGCATCGTCGAGACGGAGTCGGCCGCGGCCGGGTTGCCGGTTCCGACCATTGCCGTCGAGCCGGGTCGAGCGATCGCCGGTCCGGGCACCGTGACGCTCTACGAGGTGGGCACCGTCAAGGACGTCACCGTCGACAACGCCACTCGCAGGCGGTACATCAGCGTCGACGGCGGTATGAGCGACAACATTCGTACCTCGCTGTATCAGGCCGAGTACGACTGCCGCTTGGTCTCGCGTACCAGCGACGCCGACGCCGTGATGGCTCGCGTGGTCGGAAAGCACTGTGAGAGTGGCGATATCGTCATCAAGAACACGTGGATGCCGGCCGACGTCGGGCCCGGTGATCTGCTCGCCGTCGCAGCCACCGGTGCCTACTGCTACTCCATGTCCAGCCGCTACAACCTGCTGACGCGGCCCGCTGTGGTCGCGGTGAAGGACGGGCGTTCGCGCCTGATCCTGCGGCGGGAAACCATCGAAGATCTGCTCAGCTTGGAGGTTCAGCCATGACATCGAAGCCGATAGGCGT
This sequence comes from Rhodococcus sp. 1R11, assembly GCF_004563845.1. Lineage (NCBI taxonomy): Bacteria > Bacillati > Actinomycetota > Actinomycetes > Mycobacteriales > Nocardiaceae > Rhodococcus > Rhodococcus sp. 1R11. The sequence goes on from NZ_SPNG01000018.1 coordinate 55,557, forward strand.
CGCCGTACTCGGACTCGGAAACGTCGGTAGCGAGGTCGTCCGGATCCTCACCGAGAATGCAGCGGACTTCGAGGCCAGAATTGGTGCGCCACTGGAGATTCGGGGAATCGCGGTGCGTCGGATCGACGGCGATCGCGGAGTACCGGCCGAACTGCTCACCGACGACCCGGCCGAATTGGTCGGTCGCGACGACGTCGACATCGTCGTCGAGGTGCTCGGCGGTATCGACATCCCGCGCAAGCTGGTGTTGTCGGCGCTCGAGAACGGCAAGTCCGTCATCACTGCGAACAAGGCCCTGCTCGCCGAATACACCGGAGAGTTGGCCGACGCGGCCGAGAAGTCGCGCGCCGATCTGTATTTCGAGGCAGCTGTCGCCGGAGCCATTCCGGTGGTGCGGCCGTTGATGCAGTCGTTGGCAGGCGACCGCGTGAACAAGGTCGCGGGCATCGTCAACGGCACCACCAATTTCATCCTCTCGGCCATGGACGAGACCGGTGCCGATTACGCCGAAACCCTCGCCGAGGCAGGGCGATTGGGTTACGCCGAGGCCGATCCGACGGCCGATGTCGAGGGTTACGACGCTGCGTCCAAGGCGGCCATCCTCGCCTCGATCGCGTTCCACACTCGGGTCACGGCCGGCGACGTCTACCGCGAGGGCATCAGCAAGATCACTGCAGACGACCTCGAGACCGCGAAGTCTCTCGACTGCACCATCAAGCTGCTGGCCATCTGCGAGCGCATCACCACGCCCAAGGGCAAGGAGCGCATCTCGGCCCGGGTATACCCGGCGCTCGTTCCGCTCGATCACCCGTTGGCGTCGGTGAACGGCGCGTTCAACGCCGTCGTCGTCGAGGCCGAGGCTGCCGGCCGGTTGATGTTCTACGGCCAGGGTGCGGGCGGAGCGCCGACGGCGTCGGCTGTGCTCGGCGACCTGGTGATGGCCGCGCGCAACAAGTTCTACGGTGGCCGCGGCCCGCTGGAGTCCAAGTACGCCAAGCTGAAGGTGGCCCCGATGGGTGACATCCTCACCCGGTACTACGTCAGCATGCAGGTGGCCGACAAGCCCGGCGTTCTCGCTACCGTGGCCGCCGAATTCTCCAAGCGCGACGTCAGCATCTCCACCGTGCGCCAGCACGGCGCGGGTGACGGGGCCAGGCTCGTCGTGGTCACGCACCTCGCGGCCGATTCCGCACTGTCCGACACCGTTGCATCCCTCGAGCAGTTGGACGTGGTCGTCCACGTTGCCAGCGTTCTCAGATTGGAAGGCACCACAGTATGAGCGTCCACACCCCCTGGCCCGGTCTGATCGAGGCGTACCGCTCGCGTCTGGCGATCGGTCCCGACTGGAAGACCGTCACCCTGCGCGAGGGCGGCACTCCGCTGCTTCCCGCCGGGCACCTGTCCGAATTGACCGGCTGCACAGTGCACCTGAAGGTCGAGGGACTCAACCCCACCGGTTCGTTCAAGGACCGCGGCATGACCATGGCCGTCACTGACGCGCTCGCCCGTGGGCAAGAAGCAGTTCTGTGCGCGTCCACCGGCAACACCTCGGCGTCCGCTGCGGCCTACGCGGCCAAGGCCGGCATGTCCTGCGCCGTACTGGTTCCGCAGGGCAAGATCGCGATGGGCAAGCTGGCTCAGGCAGTCATGCACGGCGCGAAGATCATTCAGGTCCAGGGCAACTTCGACGACTGCCTCGAACTGGCGCGCAAGACCACGGCCGAGTTCCCAACGATCGGTCTGGTCAACTCCGTCAACCCCGTGCGTATCGAGGGGCAGAAGACCGCGGCGTTCGAGATCTGCGACGCCCTCGGCGATGCACCCGACATCCATGCTCTTCCGGTCGGCAACGCGGGCAACATCACCGCGTACTGGCGCGGGTACTCCGAGTACTTCCGCGACGGCCTCACCACCCGCAAGCCGCGCATGCTCGGCGTGCAGGCCGCGGGTGCCGCGCCTCTGGTTCACGGTGCGCCCGTGAAGGACCCGGAAACGATCGCGACCGCAATCCGGATCGGTTCACCCGCATCCTGGAACGGTGCCGTCAATGCCAAGGAAGAATCGAACGGAGCATTCCGGGCCGCGACCGACGAGGAGATCCTCGAGGCGTACCGGTTGATCGCGAAGACCGAGGGCGTGTTCGTCGAACCGGCCTCCGCGGCAAGCGTCGCCGGACTGTTGGCGGCTCGAAAGGAAGGCTGGCTGGAGCCGGGCCTGACCGTCGTCTGCACGGTGACCGGTAACGGTCTCAAGGATCCCGACACCGCACTATCGGGAATGCCTGTCGTGGAACCGATTTCGGTCGACCCCGTCGCTGTTGCGGCTGCGCTCGAGCTGGCCTGAGTTGACGGAATCTCCGGCAATGACGAAGACGCTTCCCATCGGGCTCACGGTGACCGCGCGTGTGCCGGCCTCCAGTGCCAACATCGGCCCCGGATTCGACAGTCTCGGAATGGCTTTGGGCTTGTACGACGAGATCGAGGTCACGACCACGGCGTCGGGCCTGTCGATCCACGTCGACGGTGAGGGCTCGGCGGACGTCCCGTGGGGACCCACGCACCTGGTCGTGCGGGCCATCGAACGGGGCCTGGAAGCTGCCGGAGTGTGGGCAGATGGATTGAATGTCCACTGCCGCAACGTCATTCCGCATTCGAGAGGTCTCGGATCCTCGGCCTCGGCAGTGGTCGGCGGGCTCGCCGCAGCCAATGCACTCGCGTCGAAGGTGGACCCCGCGCTGTCGTTGTCGGACAGTCAGCTGGTGCAGTTGTCGTCCGAGTTCGAGGGGCACCCCGACAACGCGTCGGCGAGTTGCCTCGGCGGTGCCGTCGTGTCGTGGAGCGAACCGCCCAATGCCAGTGTGACGGCACGCAAGTACGCCGCCGTGCGCCTGGACGTACATCCGAGCATCAAGGTCGTCGTACTCGTGCCGTCCGAGCGCTCCTCCACCTCGCACACGCGGGGTTTGCTGCCGGAGTTGGTGCCTCATCGCGATGCCGCCTTCAACGTCAGTCGCAGTGCGCTGGCCGTCGTCGCACTGACCGAGCGTCCGGATCTGCTGATGTCTGCCACCGAGGATCTGCTGCATCAGGGCCAGCGCGCCCAGGCACTCCCCGACACCACCCGGTGGATCGCGACGTTGCGCGCCCGCTCGATCGCCGCAGTGGTGTCCGGAGCAGGTCCTACTGTCATGGCCCTGTGCACCGAAGAGTTCCCGGCCGATCTGCGGGACGCTGCGCTGGCCGAGGGATGGCGAGTTCTCGACCTCGAGGTGGCCGACGGGGTCACGGTCGAATGACCGACACCGAATAGGGTTCTTGCCGAGCGAGGACAACGACGCTATGGTGAACCCTGTCCGTACATCGTGCGCTTCAGACGCCGGTTTCGTCAGGGCAATCAGGTCACTGTATTCGGGGGAGTTCAGAACGTCCGAGTGATGTGACGCTCCTGGCTCGGTCCTTCCCGTAGTTCGCTGCGGTCTCGGACCGATGGTGTCGTCGGCGGAGTGCGTCGAACATGAACGGCAATATCCGAGTTCGGCAGAAAGCCGAGCTGCGGAACGAACCCTCGGCTGCGCATCGAGCGAGCGAGGGAAGGAAAGGACCTCCGTGACCGATACGGAACTCATCTCTGCGCCCGAAACGTCACGCCGTCGCGCCGGCCTGTCCGGAATGGTTCTCACCGAGCTACGCAGCCTCGCTGGCGAACTCGGCATCAAGAGCATCTCCGGCATGCGCAAGGGCGACCTGATCGCGGCCATCACCGAGCGTCAATCGGGCGCCGCGCCGGCCAAGTCCACTGCGCCGAAGTCCGATGCACCGAAGGCCGACGCTCCCAAGGCTCGACGCGCTGCTGCGTCGGCACCGGTTGCCGATGAACGACCCGCAGTCGACACTGCTCCCGAGCCTTCGGATGCGCCGGCTGCCGACACGTCGGACGCAGCACCCGAGGCCGGTCGTCGCACCCGGGGCCGCCGCGCCGCGGGTCGCCGCGCAGGTGCGCCCGACCAGTTGCCACTGGACGGCAGCGGCGACACGGCCGCATCGGCCCCCGCTACCGCGGAGTCGACTGCCGCAGCGGAGACCACCGACAAGCAGGACGATTCCGACGAGAACGCCGCAGCGGAGCGCCCACGTCGTAGCCGCGGCGAGCGGAACCGTCAGGACGGTGCCGAGCGCGAACCGCGCGACACCGACAACGGCAACCGCAACCAGAACGATCGCAACCAGGGCGATCGCAACCAGGGCGACCGCAACCAGGGGGACCGGGACGGCGGCAATCGCGAAAATGCGGGCCGCAACCAGGGCGACCGGGACAACTCGAACCGCGACTCCAACCGTGAGAACGGCAACCGCAATCAGAACGATCGTGGCGGACGCAATCGCAATCAAGGCGACGGCCGCAACGACAACCGCAACGACAACCGCAACGACAATCGCAACGAGGACCGCAACAACGGCCCGCGCGACAACCGTGACAACAACCAGGACGACGACGGCGAAGGCCGCGGTCGCAGGGGTCGACGGTTCCGTGAGCGTCGTCGTGGACGTGACCGCGGCGAGGGCAACGAGGGCGGCGGCGGTCGCGAGCGCGACACCGAGATCCGCGAGGACGACGTTCTTCAGCCGGTAGCCGGCATTCTCGACGTTCTCGACAACTACGCGTTCGTTCGCACGTCGGGCTACCTGGCCGGACCGAACGACGTCTACGTGTCGATGAACCTGGTGCGCAAGAACGGTCTTCGCCGCGGCGACGCCGTCACTGGTGCCGTTCGGGTGGCGCGTGAGGGTGAGCAGTCGGGTCAGCGTCAGAAGTTCAACCCGCTGGTGCGTCTGGATACCGTCAACGGGGGAGAGGTCGAGGCCGCGCGCAAGCGTCCGGAGTTCGGCAAGCTCACCCCGCTGTACCCCAACCAGCGGCTGCGCCTCGAGACCCAGCAGAACATCCTGACCACGCGCATCATCGACCTGGTGATGCCCATCGGTAAGGGGCAGCGCGCGTTGATCGTCAGCCCTCCGAAGGCCGGTAAGACGAGCGTTCTGCAGGCCATCGCCAACGCGATTGCCATCAACAACCCCGAGTGCTACCTGATGGTCATCCTCGTCGACGAGCGTCCCGAGGAAGTGACCGACATGCAGCGCTCGGTCAAGGGCGAGGTCATCGCCTCGACCTTCGACCGCCCGCCGGGTGACCACACCGCGGTGGCCGAGCTGGCGATCGAGCGTGCCAAGCGTCTGGTCGAGGCCGGCCAGGACGTGGTTGTCCTGCTCGACTCGATCACCCGACTGGGCCGCGCCTACAACAACAGCTCGCCCGCTTCGGGCCGCATTCTCTCCGGTGGTGTCGACTCGACCGCGCTGTACCCGCCCAAGCGATTCCTCGGCGCGGCACGAAACATCGAGCACGGTGGATCGCTGACGATCATCGCCACGGCCATGGTCGAGACCGGATCCACCGGCGACACCGTGATCTTCGAGGAGTTCAAGGGCACCGGTAACGCCGAGCTCAAGCTCGATCGCAAGATCGCCGAGCGTCGGGTGTTCCCCGCGGTGGACATCAACCCGTCCAGCACCCGTCACGACGAGCTTCTTCTCGCTCCGGACGAGGCGGCCGTGGTGCACAAGCTGCGTCGCGTGTTGTCCGGTCTCGACTCGCATCAGGCCATCGACCTGCTGGTGGACCGGCTCAAGAAGAGCAAGAACAACCTCGAATTCCTGATGGAAGTGTCGAAGACCGCTCCCGGCGGCATGAACGATTGATCCCTTGTTCCCCGGGTCCGAGGGTCCGGGGAACAAGCGGGCAGGTGCCCGCGTTGTAAGCATCTGTCGGCACAGAAGTACCGACGATTAGCAGGGCAGATACACGCTCTGGCATAATCAACGGCCGAGTCCGGTTCCGGTTCACGTCTTCGATCAGCGAAGGCGACCCGGCGACCATTACAAAGAACGGTAAGGACACCATGAAGGCAGGAATTCACCCCGACTACACACTGACGACAGTCGTCTGTGGTTGCGGCAATACTTTCGAGACCCGAAGCACCACCGACAAAGAGCGCATCAGCGTCGAGGTCTGCTCGCAGTGCCACCCCTTCTACACCGGCAAGCAGAAGATTCTCGACACCGGCGGCCGCGTCGCTCGCTTCGAGGCTCGCTACGGCAAGCGCGCCGGCAAGAAGGCCGACGCAGACAGCTAGCTGTTTCGCCGACGCCCGTCCTGTGAACCACAGGGCGGGCGTCGGCTTTTTTGTGTCCACACCCGGTTTCACCCGTTCGGAGAGTGAGTCGTCACCATGGCGAGAACAGACAAGCCTTCGGCCATCGACGACATCCTCGCCGAACACTCCGGCCTCGAGCAGCAACTGGCCGACCCCGCCCTGCACAACGATCCGTCCGCAGCGCGCAAGGCGGGCAAGAGATTCGCCGAGCTGGCACCGATCATGTCGGCGCACACCAAGCTGACTGCCGCTCAGGACGATCTCGAGGCGGCCCGCGAACTGGCGGCCGACGATTCGTCGTTCGCCGCCGAGATTCCCGAGCTCGAGGCCACAGTTCTGCACCTGGAACAGACGCTGACGGATCTTCTGGCACCGCGTGACCCGCACGACGGCGACGACATCGTGATGGAGGTCAAGTCGGGTGAGGGCGGTGAGGAGTCGGCCCTGTTCGCCGCGGATCTCGCCCGGATGTATGTGCGGTACGCCGAACGCCGGGGCTGGCGTGTGGAGATACTCGACGCCAATGTCTCGGACCTGGGTGGATACAAGGACGCGACGTTGTCGATCAAGACCAAGGATCCGCTCGACGGCGTCTGGGCGCGGCTGAAGTTCGAGGGTGGCGTCCATCGCGTGCAGCGGGTGCCGGTCACCGAATCGCAGGGACGCGTGCATACCTCCGCGGCCGGCATTCTGGTGTATCCAGAGCCCGACGAGGTCGAGGAAGTGCAGATCGACGAAACCGATCTCCGCATCGACGTCTACCGTTCGTCCGGCAAGGGCGGTCAGGGTGTCAACACCACCGACTCCGCGGTCCGAATCACCCACCTGCCCACCGGCATCGTCGTCACTTGTCAGAACGAGCGATCGCAGTTGCAGAACAAGGCGCGTGCGATGCAGGTGCTCGCGGCACGTCTGCAGGCGGCCGCGGAGGAAGCGGCCAACGAGGAGGCCTCGGCCGGCCGAGCCAGCCAGGTGCGGACCGTCGACCGCTCGGAGCGGATCAGGACGTACAACTACCCCGAGAACCGCATCACCGATCACCGCATCGGATTCAAAGCGCACAACCTCGACGCGCTGCTCGACGGCGACATGGATGCACTGCTCGACGCGCTCGCCAAGGCCGACCGCGACGCACGTATGCAAGCAGAGTAATTGCGCGCCAACCGTTTTCGGTTCTCACACTGCTGATCGAACGAATCTCGAGCTACCCTGGCGATCGGATTCGACCCGCCCGCGCGCCACGAAAGGCACACCCGAGATGAACCAGGCCTTGACCCCCGCAGGCGAGAACGCCGTCACCGAGCTCGCCTCCCGCTACGGGGTGTCCACCGACGCGGTCCGCACCATGCTCGACGCCGTCAACAACGGCCGCGGCACCATGGCGCAGTTCAACATTCCCGAGCTCGGCGGCAGTGGGCAGTGGATGCGCGGCGGTATGACGATGGTGGGCAACATGTTCGATCACGGCCTGAAGAGTCGGGTCGACGGTTTGTGCCGCGATCTGTCCGCCGTGTTGGCGCAGCATCAGGTCTATCCGCCGAGAGATGCCGGTACGGGATCGTTCGGCGGCATTTCGTTCGGCGGGGGATCGTGGTGGCCGTCGGATCTGGGTTCGCCGAGTTCGAGCGGTGGCCAGAACGGATCGCAGTACGCAGTGTTTCCAGGATCTCGTCGCCTCGCCGTTCTCGTGGGAGGGGAATTGGCGGTGTACGACACCCTCGATCACTCCATCGGCGGAGTGCAACAGCAGCAGGGTGGGGGTCCGGGTTCGGTGGAGTTCACCAGTCAGTACGGCACGTTCACCGCAGCGAGTCTGCCGCGGGTCGATCAACGGTCCACCGACGCGCCACCGCAGAACATGCCTTCGTCGCCGCAGCCGCAGCCGCCGTCGCCGGCACAGAATTTCGCATTTCCTCAGTCGAGTGCACCTGCTCACACCGGTGTCGACATCTCGGACATCACCGCTGCGATCGAGGCGCTGGCCGGTCTGCATGCGAAGGGATTTCTGACCGACGACGAGTTCTTCGCAAAGAAGTCGGAGTTGCTGGGGCGGCTGTGAGTCCGGTGTCGGAGCTCCGTGGCAGTCTGTAGCGGTGAGCCGTAAGCCGTTACGCCTAGCCATCCTCGAAGCGACGTCGATGCTCGAGGCCGCCGGTGTGCCGAGCCCTCGGGTGGATGCGGAGCTCCTCGCCGCGCACCTCGTCGGAGTCGAACGCGGTCGGCTGGGGCTGGTGCCGTTGGTGGAACCCGAGCTCGTCGAGGCGTACTTCCGAACAGTCGAGCAGCGCGCGAAACGAATTCCCCTGCAATACATCACGGGAACGACTTCATTGGGAAACATCGATGTCGAGGTGGGTCCCGGGGTGTTCGTTCCACGTCCCGAAACCGAGTTGCTGTTGGCGTGGGCTCTCGCTTTTCTCGAGAACGTCGGCCACCACCCGCCCGTGGTGCTGGACCTGTGCACGGGGTCGGGCGCGCTGGCGCTCGCCATCGCGAACGCGCGCCCGGATGCCGTCGTGCACGCCGTCGAGCTCGATCCCTCGGCACTCGCGTGGGCCCGGCGCAACGCGGATCTGCGTGCCGAGCAGGGTGATTCGCCGATCACGTTGCATCACGGAGATGTCACGTCCAGGGAGCTGTTGACCGACCTCGACGGCTCGGTGGACATGGTCGTCGCCAACCCGCCCTACATTCCGGAGGGGGCAGAGCTCGATCCGGAAGTACTCGACCACGATCCGCACATCGCGCTGTTCGGCGGCGAGGACGGGTTGTCGGTCATCGAGCCGATGATCGGCAACATCGCGCGGTGGCTACGTGTCGGCGGCGGAGTCGCCATCGAACACGACGACTCGAACGGGGAGGGCGTCGCTGCTCTGTTGTCTCGGCGGCGAGTCTTCACCCAGGTCACCGAGCATCCGGACCTGGCCGGCCGACCCCGCTTCGTCGTGGCGGCACGGGCGACGCCGCCCACTGTCTGAGCGGCAAGGCGGCACCTGACATCACTTCGTTACCGAAGGTGGAAGGATAGGCGGAGTGAGTACCGTCTACGACTGCCGTGAAGCCGATGCGCGGGCTGCCGGATTGACCGCAGCGCGCGGTGCCCTCAAATCCGGTCGACTCGTTGTGATGCCCACCGACACGCTCTACGGGATCGCCGCCGATGCGTTCGACGGCAGCGCGGTCACCGATCTGTTGCGCGCCAAGGGGCGGGGACGCGATATGCCGGTCCCGGTCCTCGTCGGTTCGTGGAACACGATCGACGGCCTGGTGCAGAGCGTCCGGCCGCGGACCCGAGATCTGATTCGAGCCTTCTGGCCCGGCGCATTGAGCATCGTGGTCCAACAGGCACCGTCGCTGGCGTGGGATCTGGGTGATGCTCAGGGAACCGTCATGCTGCGGATGCCGCTGCACCCGGTCGCGCTGGAGCTGCTCCGTGAAGTCGGCCCGCTGGCGGTGTCCAGTGCGAACATTTCGGGAAGTCCGCCCGCCACCACGGTGACGCAGGCGCGAGAACAACTCGGTGGATCTGCAGCGGTCTATCTGGACGGGGGACCGGCAGACCACGCGGTGGCCTCCACCATCGTGGACCTGACGGGTGAGCAGGCACGAATCCTGCGGGTCGGTGCCATTCCCACGGAGCAGATTGCCGAGGTTCTCGGTGTCACCGCCGAAAGCCTGGTTCCGGGAGCGTCCTGACATGCCCGTCCGTTCCGCATGAGCGTCGAAGTGCTTGCCCAGTCGAATCTAGGCGCAGGGGTTCCGATCCGCGAGCTGCTGCTTGTTTTCCTGACGGCCGCCGTCGTCACGTTCTTCGCCACCGGCGGTGTTCGAGTGGCCGCGATCAAGTTCGGCGCCGTCGCAATTCCTCGTGATCGTGACGTCCACGTGCAGGCCACCCCGCGACTCGGGGGAGTGGGCATCTACGCCGGCATGCTCGCCGCTCTGCTGTTCGCCTCGCAGCTACCTGCGTTGGCCCGCGGATTCGATGTCGCCTACAACCGCGACATTCCGGCTGCTCTGGTCGCAGGCTTCGTGATCGTGCTGGTCGGCGTCATCGACGACCGTTGGGGTCTGGACGCCCTGACGAAGTTCGTCGGCCAGGTGACGGCGGCCGGTGTCCTGGTCATCATGGGTGTGAGTTGGGTTGTGCTCTACCAGCCCTGGGGCGGTGAGCCCGGCCAGCCGGGCAGCACCTTGGTGCTCGACCAGCTTCAGGCCGGACTGGTGACCGTTCTGATCACCGTCGTCATCGTCAACGCGATGAACTTCGTCGACGGCCTCGACGGGCTCGCAGCCGGACTCGGCCTCATTTCGTCGGTCGCGATCTGCATCTTTTCGGTGGGCCTGCTGCAGGAACAGGGGGGCGACGTCGGCGTCTACCCTCCAGCCTTGATCGCGGCGGCGCTGGCCGGTGCCTGCCTGGGATTTCTGCCGCACAATTTCCAGCCGGCGCGCATATTCATGGGCGATTCGGGGTCCATGTTGATCGGGCTGACACTGGCCACGATTTCGACGAGTGCCTCGGGGCGCATTCCGTTGACGGCCTACGGTCCACGCGACCTGCTGGGCCTGTTGTCACCGCTCCTGCTGGTCGGTGCCGTGATGCTCATTCCGATACTCGATCTGTTGCTCGCCGTCGTTCGCCGCACTCGGGCAGGACGAAGTCCGTTCAGCCCCGACAAGATGCATCTGCATCACCGACTTCTGCAAATCGGTCATTCGCATCGACGGGTCGTCCTGGTGATTTACCTGTGGGTCGGTGTGCTCGCGTTCGGTGCGGTCGGATCCTCGCTTCTCGACCGTCGCATCGTGGTGCTCCTGGTCGCTGCCGGTCTGGTGTTCGCGCTCGTCGTCACGGCTGTGCCCACTCTGCGTGTGGACCGATCGCCCGGATCCGAACGCCGGGGCGTCCGACGCCGTTGATCCGCTCGGCGGTTCTTCGATCCTGTCCCGGGTGCTGCCGGCCACCGGGTGCCACTGGGTACTCTCGACAACTGTGACCTTCACCCCGCAGCCCATGCCCGACCAATTCGCACCGCTCCGTGCCGCGGTCCGCTACGGCCTCATCGGTCTGGTGATACTGACGGTGGTGAGCGTGGGGATATCGGTCGCTGCTGCTGGAACTCCAGGATTGTGGGGGTCGATCATCGGCGTGGCCATCGGTGGTGGGTTCGTCATCACGACCGCGCTGTCAGTAGCCCTGACCACGCGTTTCCCGGCATCGGCGGTCGGAGCGCTGTTGCTCGGTGGGTGGTTGGTCAAGATGGTCATCGCGCTGATCGTGCTCGTGGCGCTCAAGGATGCGGACTTCTACAACCGGTATTCGCTCGGATTGACCATTCTGGGGGCTCTGGTGGTGGTCCTGGGTGCGGAGGTGTTCGGTGTCGTCAAGACGAAGGTGGGCTACGTCGACAGCGTTCCTGCCGACGGGGACCCCGACAAGTCGTAGTACGACAAGCTGTCGTAATCGGTTAAGCTGAGGGCCGCCTACACAACGTCGTAGTTCTGTTGATAAAGTTTGCATCAAGCGATGGGCAAGACCGGGACGAAAGAGACTTTTTCCCCGGACTGGACCCCCGCAGGTAACCATCAGCGTGAGCTTCCTTACAGTAGGCCCGGAGTCCCAGACTTCGGCAACGTAAGGTTTCGCCCTGAGAGTTGCCGAGTCGACGTGAGTCGCCGACACCCGACAGACGCTTGGCCGATGAAGACCGGGCCTCAGCCTCTGACGATTGCGAGCCGATTTTCGTCGACTTGATAGATCGTCATTGTCCGATCGAACCGCAGCCGTTACTCGGTTGCGGCCCGAACACGGGAGAGACCGCTGAGCGTCACCAACCTGGCTGCGGAGTTCCATCCGCCGTCACTATCCGATTTCTTTCCTCCCGCGGTGCTGTTCGAGGGAACTCCGTTCGAGCTCGACCGGCTGATGCTCATCCGCATCCTGATGTCGGCTCTGCTGATCGTCTTCATGCTGATCGCTCTGCGCAGCCCCAAGATCGTTCCTCGCGGAATCCAGAACGTCGCCGAGATCGCTCTCGACTTCGTCCGGATCCATGTGGCCGAGGATGTTCTCGGCAAGGAACAGGGACGCCGCTTCCTGCCCGTCATCATGACGATCTTCTTCACGGTCTTCGCGGTGAACCTCAGCGCGGTCATACCGTTCCTGAACATCTCGGCCAACGCCCGCATCGGTCTGCCGATCGTGCTGGCCGCAGTCGCGTACATCGCGTTCGTCTACGCCGGTGTCAAGAAGTTCGGTGCAGCCAAGTTCGTCAAGGGCACGATCGTCATCCCGGGCATTCCGAAGGCCATGCACGTGCTGCTGATCCCTCTGGAATTCATCTCGAACTTCGTGCTTCGCCCGTTCACGTTGACGGTGCGTCTGCTGGCCAACATGCTCGCCGGTCACATCATGCTCGTGCTGTTCTTCAGCGCCACGCAGTTCTTCCTCTTCGAGGCCTCTGCCGGCCTGAAGATCTTCGCCGCACCCTCGCTCATCATGGGCTTCCTGTTCACGATGTTCGAGATGCTCGTGATCTTCCTGCAGGCATACATCTTCGCGCTGCTGACGGCGATCTACATCGATCTGTCGCTGCACGCCGACTCGCACTGACCGACCAACAGACCGAACTAGCTACACCGCCACCTCCGACACCCGGATGTGGACCGAAGAAAGGGAACGGAAAACCGAATGAGCCTTGAAGTTCTGGCCCAGGCGCAGGAAATCACCGCAAACGGATACGGCGCCATCGGCTACGGCCTCGCAGCGATCGGTGGTGGCATCGGCCTCGGCCTCGTCGTCGCCAAGAACATGGAAGCAACCGCTCGCCAGCCCGAGCTGGCCGGTCAGCTCCGTACGACCATGTTCCTCGGCATTGCATTCACCGAGTCCCTCGCCCTGATCGGCCTCGTCGCCGGCTTCATTCTCTGAGAGCGCGATGACAAACGCGATAACGCTGCTCGCAGCCGGGGCGGAGGGGGAGGAATCCCAGAACCCGCTGCTGCCCGCAACATACGACATCGTTTGGTCGATCGTCTGTGTCGTGATCATCGGCTTCCTGTTCTGGAAGTACGTCGTACCGCGTTTCCAGACGGTCCTCTCCGAGCGTTCCGAGCTCATCGAAGGCGGAATCAAGAAGGCCGAGCAGGCACAGGCTGAGGCGAAGGCTGCTCTCGAGCAGTACCACGCTCAGCTCGCCGACGCCCGCTCCGAGGCTGCGCAGATCCGCGAGGAAGCGCGCACCCAGGGACAGGCGATTCTCGCCGAGATGAAGGAAAAGGCGCAGGAAGAGAGCGATCGGATCGTGGCCGCAGGTCACAGTCAGCTCGTTGCTCAGCGTCAGCAGATCGTCACCGAACTTCGTGGCGACCTCGGACGTACGGCCGTCGAACTCGCCGAGAAGGTCATCGGAGAGCAGCTCTCCGACGACGCGAAGCGTTCCAGTTCGATCGATCGCTTCCTCAACGAGCTGGATTCCGTCACCGCGGACTCCGCATCAGGAAAGTGAGTCGAACCATGTACGCAACTTCTCGTGAGGCGCTCGCCCGCACACGGTCGGTCGCCCACGAAGCTCTGGGGTCCGCGTCGGGCGGCGAGGCAACGGCCGTCGCCGCTCAGACCGGTGCCGAGTTGTTCGCCGTCGTCGAGACTCTCGACGCGCAGCGCACGTTGCGTACCGCTCTCGCCGACTCCTCGGTCGAGGGCGATCGACGAAGCGCTCTGGCCGGAGAGGTCTTCTCCGGCCAGGTGTCGAGCGCAACGGCGACCATCGTCAAGGCTGCGGCAGGCGAAAGCTGGTCCACAGCCCGTGACCTGCTGAACTCGCTGGTCGAGTTGGGACGCGAAGCTCTGCTCCGCGCTGCTGCCGATCAGGACCAGCTGGACACGGTCGAGGACGAGCTGTTCCGGCTCGGCCGCATCGTGGCTGCCAACCCGCAGCTCGAGCAGGCATTGTCGGATCGCTCCAAGCCGGCACAGGCCAAGCGCGAACTGCTGGGTCGTCTGCTCTACGGCAAGGTCACCGCGGTCACCGAGGCGCTCGCGGTGCAGGCCGTCACGCGTCCACGGAAGGCGGCTCCCGCCGACGTGCTGAACGGACTGGCAGATCTGGCCGCCGAACAGCGCGACCGTGCAGTTGCACATGTACGCAGCGCAGCCCCACTGAGCGACAGTCAGCTCGAAAAGCTGACCGCAACCCTGACCCGCACGTACGGCAAGCAGGTCACGGTGCACGTAGAGGTCGATACCGAACTGCTCAGCGGACTTGTCGTTCGTATCGGCGACGAGGTCATCGACGGTAGCGGGGCAGGCCGCCTCGCTGCATTGCGAAAGACGCTCAAATAGTCCGACACGGACACAGTAACGAGAAGAATCGCCTCGGCATTCGAGGCTTTTCATACCGCGATCATTCGAAGGAAGAGCAGGAAACACTATGGCGGAGCTGACGATCTCCTCCGACGAGATCCGTAGCGCGATCGATAACTTCACCGCGAGCTACTCACCGGAGTCTTCCCGCGAGGAGGTCGGCACGGTTACGGACACGAGCGACGGAATCGCCCACGTGTCCGGATTGCCGTCGGCGATGTCCAACGAACTCCTCGAGTTCCCGGGCGGAGTCCTCGGTGTCGCGTTGAACCTGGATGCCACCGAAATCGGTGCCGTCATCCTCGGTGACTACGAGCACATCGAAGAAGGCCAGGAAGTCAAGCGCACCGGAGACGTGCTGTCGGTCCCCGTGGGCGACGGCTACCTCGGTCGCGTCGTGGACCCGCTGGGCAAGCCCATCGACGGCCTCGGAGACATCGAGTCCACCGAGACCCGCGCCCTCGAATTGCAGGCTGCCTCGGTGCTCGAGCGCCAGCCCGTCGAGGAGCCGCTGCAGACCGGCATCAAGGCGATCGACGCCATGACCCCGATCGGACGCGGCCAGCGTCAGCTCATCATCGGCGACCGCAAGACCGGCAAGACTGCGGTCTGCATCGACGCGATCCTGAACCAGAAGGCGAACTGGGAGAGCGGCGACGACAAGAAGCAGGTTCGCTGCATCTACGTCGCCATCGGTCAGAAGGGCTCCACGATCGCAGGCGTCAAGGCTGCACTCGAAGAGCAGGGCGCACTCGAATACACCACCATCGTCGCCGCACCCGCGTCCGACTCGGCCGGCTTCAAGTGGCTCGCTCCGTACACCGGCTCGGCCATCGGCCAGCACTGGATGTACCAGGGCAAGCACGTCCTCATCGTGTTCGACGACCTGACCAAGCAGGCCGAGGCCTACCGCGCGATTTCGCTGCTGCTGCGTCGCCCGCCGGGCCGCGAGGCATACCCCGGTGACGTCTTCTACTTGCACTCCCGTCTGCTGGAGCGCTCGGCGAAGCTGTCCGACGAGCTCGGTGGCGGATCGTTGACGGCTCTGCCGATCATCGAGACCAAGGCAAACGACGTCTCGGCGTACATCCCGACCAACGTCATCTCCATCACCGACGGTCAGGTCTTCCTGGAATCGGACCTCTTCAACAAGGGCGTCCGTCCCGCCATCAACGTCGGTATCTCGGTGTCCCGAGTCGGCGGCGCTGCGCAGACCAAGGGTATGAAGAAGGTCTCCGGATCCCTTCGTCTCGAGCTTGCTCAGTTCCGTGAGCTCGAAGCCTTCTCGGCGTTCGCGTCCGACCTCGATGCGGCGTCCAAGGCGCAGCTCGAGCGCGGCGCTCGCTTGGTGGAGCTGCTCAAGCAGGATCAGTACGCACCGGTGGCCGTCGAAGACCAGATCGTCTCGATCTGGCTCGCAGGCCAGGGCACGTACGACTCCGTTCCGGTCGGCGATGTTCGCCGCTTCGAGACCGAGCTGCTCGAGGATCTGCACCGCAACGCCAGCGGCGTCTACGACAGTATTGCCGGTGGCAAGGCTCTCGACGACGACAACCAGAAGGCACTGACCGAAGCGACCGAGAAGTTCAAGGCCGGCTTCGTGGACTCGGACGGCAACCGCGTCGTCAACGAGGCCGAGGCAGACACTCTGAACGCGGACGAGGTCAGCCAGGAGCAGGTCAACGTCACCCGCAAGACAGTCAGCAAGTAGGCCGGCGATGACAGGTGACATGACGAGCACAGAAGGGAGCGTGAACAGCTAGATGGCAAGCATTCTCGAGCTTCGCTCCCGTATCAAGTCGGTCAACTCGACGAAGAAGATCACCAAAGCGCAAGAGTTGATCGCAACTTCGCGAATCACCAAGGCGCAGGCCCGCGTTGCCGCATCGAAGCCGTACGCGGAAGAGATCACGAAGGTGCTCTCCGCACTGGCGAGTGCATCGAGCTCGCTCGATCACCCGTTGCTCAACGAGCGACCCGAGCCCAAGCGTGCTGCAGTCCTGGTCGTGACCAGTGACCGCGGCATGTGCGGTGGCTACAACTCCAACGTCCTGAAGGAAACGGAGGAGCTCTTCCAGCTCCTGCGCTCCGAGGGCAAGGACCCGGTCATCTACGTGCTCGGCGCAAAAGGCCTGGGCTACTACACGTTCCGTGAGCGGGACGTGAAGGGTGCCTGGACGGGCTTCTCGCAGGAACCCGGATACGCCGATGCAGCGAAGGCCAGCAAGCATCTGGTCGAGCTGTTCATGGCGGGTTCGGGCACCGAGGTCGAGGCTCCCAACGGTGAAGGCACCGTCGAGGGCGTGGACGAGTTGCACATCGTCTACACCCGCTTCGTGTCGATGCTCACGCAGAAGCCCGAAGTTCGACGGATGGCACCACTCGAAATCTCGTACACCGACGAGGAATTCGAGATGGGTGCGGACGCGTTGACCGACTCACCGACCGCGGATGTGCAGGCACAGTACGAGTTCGAGCCGGAGGCAGGCACTCTGCTCTCGGCGCTGCTGCCCAAGTACATCAGCACCAGGATCTACGCGTCGTTGCTCGATGCAGCAGCGTCGGAGTCCGCGGCGCGTCGTACCGCCATGAAGGCGGCGACGGACAACGCGAACGAATTGGTCGAGACCTTGAGCCGTCAGGCCAACCAGGCTCGGCAGGCCCAGATCACCCAGGAAATCAGCGAAATCGTCGGTGGCGCCAACGCGTTGGCCGACAGCGCAGGAAGTGACTAAGCAATGACCGCAGCAGTAGCCCAAGAGAACGCGAGCGGAGCGGACACACAGTCCGGCCGTGTCGTTCGGGTCATCGGCCCCGTTGTGGACGTCGAGTTCCCGCGCGGCTCGATTCCCGCACTGTTCAACGCCCTGAACGCAGAGATCACTCTGCCGACCGTGGCCAAGACCCTGACGCTCGAGGTTGCACAGCACCTCGGCGACAACTTGGTTCGCACCATCTCGATGCAGCCCACCGACGGCCTCGTCCGCGGGACAGCTGTCGTCGACTCCGGCAAGCCGATCTCGGTTCCCGTCGGTGACGTCGTCAAGGGCCACGTGTTCAACGCCCTCGGTGACTGCCTGGACACACCCGGACTCGGCCGCGACGGCGAGCAGTGGGGCATCCACCGCAAGCCACCAGCCTTCGACCAGCTCGAGGGCAAGACCGAGATCCTCGAGACCGGCATCAAGGTCATCGACCTGCTGACGCCGTACGTCAAGGGCGGAAAGATCGGTCTGTTCGGTGGTGCCGGCGTCGGCAAGACCGTGCTGATCCAGGAAATGATCACCCGTATCGCACGCGAGTTCTCGGGCACCTCGGTGTTCGCAGGAGTCGGCGAGCGTACCCGTGAGGGCACCGACCTTCACCTCGAGATGGAAGAGATGGGCGTCCTCCAGGACACCGCCCTCGTCTTCGGACAGATGGACGAGCCGCCCGGCACGCGTATGCGCGTGGCGTTGTCGGCACTGACCATGGCGGAGTACTTCCGCGATGTGCAGGGCCAGGACGTCCTGCTGTTCATCGACAACATCTTCCGCTTCACGCAGGCAGGTTCGGAGGTGTCGACCCTTCTCGGTCGTATGCCGTCTGCCGTCGGTTACCAGCCCACGCTGGCGGACGAGATGGGTGAGCTCCAGGAGCGCATCACCTCGACCCGTGGCCGCTCGATCACCTCGCTGCAGGCGATCTACGTCCCCGCCGACGACTACACCGACCCGGCTCCGGCCACGACGTTCGCGCACCTCGATGCGACGACCGAGCTGTCGCGTCCGATTTCGCAGATGGGTATCTACCCCGCTGTGGACCCGCTGAGCTCGACCTCGCGCATCCTCGAGCCCGGCATCGTCGGTGCCGAGCACTTCCGCGTCGCCAACGAGGTCAAGCGCATCCTGCAGAAGTACAAGGAGCTGCAGGACATCATCGCCATCCTCGGTATGGACGAGCTTCAGGAAGAGGACAAGGTTCTGGTCGGCCGCGCACGCCGTCTCCAGAAGTTCCTCGGCCAGAACTTCATCGTTGCCGAGAAGTTCACCGGCGAGGCCGGTTCGGTCGTGTCCCTCTCGGACACCATCGAGGCGTTCGACAAGGTCACCAAGGGTGAGTACGACCACCTTCCCGAGCAGGCCTTCAACAGCTGTGGTGGTCTCGACGACGTCGAGGCAGCCGCGAAGAAGATGGCCGGAAAGTAGACCGACGTGACTTCTTCCGAGAAGAGCGGCATGGAGGTCTCCCTGGTCGCTGTGGAGCAGAAGCTGTGGTCCGGTACTGCGACCATCGTCAGTGCTCAGACCACCGAAGGTGAGATCGGCATCATGGCCGGCCACGAGCCTGTCCTCGGCCAGCTGGTCGAGGCGGGCACGGTGTCGATCACGACGACCGATGGCGAGAAGATCATCGCTGCGGTGCACGGTGGCTTCCTGTCGGTGACGGGTAAGACCGTCACAGTGCTGGCGGAGTCCGCCGATTTCGCCGACGACATCGATGTCGAAGCGGCACGGGCTGTAGTGGCAGAGAACGGCGACGACCTCGAGGCCATTGCGGTGGCCAAGGGACGTATCCGCGCTGTCGAGCGGTCCTAGGTTCACGAGAAGCCGCGACGAGACCTGCGATGCACTCCGGATTGATTGCTCTGATCATTCTGGTTGTGTTGCTCGCAGGGCTCGTCGCGGCTTTTGCGTATCGTCTCGCGGTGCTGCGACGAGGCGGTACGGCGGCGATCATGCGTGTGCTCCCGTCCGAGGGCGGTGCCGGTTGGCGGCACGGCATCATTCGGTACGGCGACAACACGCTGGTGTTCTTCAAACTGTCCAGTTTGCGACCCGGGCCCGACCATCGGCTGGGCAGACAGGACGTTCAGGTGGGGGACCGACGGGCCCCACGCGACACCGAGTTCGACATCATGACTCCGGACATCGCTGTGCTGGAGTTGTCGGACAACGGCAAGAATTACGAAATGGCATTGGACAGAAGTGCGTTGACCGCTTTCCTGTCCTGGGTGGAGTCACGCCCATCGGGGCGCTCGCGGCGCCGTCGACCGGCGGCCTGACGAGTCGCTCGCCGGAAATCAGTCGGAATCGGTACCCGTCGAGCGGCTCGCTCCCGGTACCCATTGCACGTCGCCCTCCGGGTTTGCATACCTGCTCAGGATGAACAGCAGGTCCGAGAGCCTGTTGAGATACTTGGCCGGCAGATCGCTCGTCGTTTCCGGGCCGGCATGAACTGCTGCCCAGGCCGACCGCTCCGCGCGCCGAGCGACGGTGCGCGCGACGTGCAGCAACGCTCCCAGAGGTGTGCCGCCGGGCAGGATGAACGACGTCAACGCCGGTAGCTCGTCGTTGAATTCGTCGCACCAGCCTTCGAGACGGTCGATGTAACTCTGATCGATCCTCAGCGGTGGATACTCCGGATTCTCGACGACAGGAGTCGACAGATCGGCACCGGCGTCGAACAGATCGCTCTGAACGGTCCGGATGACGGTCCGCACGGATTCGCTCGGATTTCCCAGTGCCAGTGCGACTCCGAGGCTGGCATTGGTCTCGTCGCAATCTGCGTAGGCGATCAACCGCTCGTCGTTCTTGGAGACCCTCGAGAAATCGCTCAATCCCGTGGTCCCGTCGTCGCCGGTCCGGGTGTAGATGCGAGTGAGGTGAACGGCCATGCGGCTACGGTACCGCGCGGTTGCCGGTCGGTACCGCTGGCTACGCTGTCGAAGTGAGTGAACGCTTTTTGGTCAACGGTGGTAATCGCCTCGTGGGTGAGGTGGCAGTCGGTGGTGCGAAGAACAGCGTCCTCAAGCTGATGGCCGCGGCTCTGCTCGCCGAGGGAACCAGCACGATCACCAACTGTCCCGACATCCTGGATGTTCCGCTGATGGCGGAGGTGCTGCGTGGACTCGGGTGCGAGGTGGAGCTCGACGGCTCGGTCGTCCACATCACGACCCCGGCCATGCCGAAATACCACGCCGATTTCGCGGCGGTTCGGCAGTTCAGGGCATCGGTCTGTGTTCTTGGCCCCCTCGTCGCACGGTGCAAGCGAGCGGTGGTGGCATTGCCGGGCGGAGACGCCATCGGGTCGCGTCCACTGGACATGCACCAGTCCGGACTGCAGTTGTTGGGGGCGCGCAGCGAAATTCAACACGGGTGCGTCGTCGCGGAAGCCGACGAGTTGCGCGGCGCGAACATCAGGTTGGCTTTCCCCTCTGTGGGAGCGACGGAAAACATCCTGATGGCGGCTGTGCTCGCCACCGGTGAGACCGTGATCGACAACGCGGCACGCGAACCGGACATCGTCGATGTGTGCAACATGCTCAACGAGATGGGTGCCGACGTCCGAGGTGCAGGTACCTCGACCCTCACCATCCGGGGTGTCAGTGCGTTGAAGCCGACGACTCATCGCGTCATCGGCGACCGAATCGTTGCTGCTACGTGGGGAATCGCGGCCGCGATGACGCGCGGGGACGTTCGCGTGCGTGGGGTCAACCCGAAGCATCTCTCGCTCGTACTGGACAAGCTGCGGTCTGCGGGTGCCGAGGTGACCAGCGAACCGGACGGCTTCCGCGTCGTTCAGCACGAACGGCCGCGAGCAGTGAACTTTGCGACGTTGCCGTACCCCGGGTTTCCGACGGATCTGCAACCGATGGCTATCGGGCTCGCGACCGTCGCCGATGGGACGTCGATGATCACCGAGAACGTGTTCGAGGCACGCTTCCGCTTCGTCGAGGAGATGATCCGACTGGGTGCTGACGCGCGTACCGACGGCCACCATGCTGTGGTTCGCGGTGTTCCCCAACTCTCCAGTGCGCCGGTGTGGTCTTCGGACATTCGAGCTGGGGCCGGGCTGGTGCTGGCCGGGCTGGTGGCGGACGGTACGACCGAAGTGCACGACGTGTTCCACATCGACAGGGGCTATCCGCGATTCGTGGAAAACTTGACTGCTCTCGGCGGGAGCATCGAGCGGGTCAACTGACCGACCTCTTCTCGAGAGCGTCGACCAGCACCCGCAGCGCGCGCTCGAATCGATCGTCCGCCACCGACCCGTAGCCGACGACGATGCCACCATCGGCGGTCGTCGATCGCGTCGAATGTGCGAGCGTGTGCAAATCGACTCCGTTGTCCGCGCAGTCGGCCGCAATATCGCGTGCAACGTCTGCGTCGAGTACGAGCACCGTGTGCAGCCCGGCACCGACGCCCCGAAGTTCGCCGAATGGTGCCAGCGCAGCGGCGACGACGCGGTCACGTGCCCGATAGATCCGACGTGCCGTGCGTACGGACCGGTCCCATTCGCCGTCTCGCAACAGCGAGGTCATGGCCTGCTGGACGGGAACCGACGGGAAGTCGCCGATGGCGCGACGTGTGTCGGTGATGCGCTCGACCATCGACGGGGGAGCGACCATCCATCCGAGGCGTACGCCGGCACCCAGCGTCTTCGATACCGTTCCCAGGTAGACGGCACGGTCCGGCACGAGCTCGGTGACCGTGGGCAAAGGTGCTATGCCGTAACGGAATTCGGAATCGTAGTCGTCCTCGATGATGGTGGATTCGGTACTTCGTGCCCAGTCCGCCAGGGCTCGTCGACGCCCGATGGGCATGAGTCCGCCGGTGGGGTACTGGTGTGAGGGGGTGACGTACACGGCGGGGGTCCCGTGAGGAACCGATTCGAGCTCGTCGACGACGAGGCCCTCGCGGTCGACGGGGACGTCATGAACGGACCACCCGCGGTGTGTAGCGAGGGCAGCGGCAGCCCGGTATCCAGGATTCTCAAGTGCGAGAACATGTTCGACGCCAGCGTCTGGTGAAAGAGCTCCCAGGGCCAGGTCCAGACCGTGAATGCTGCCTGTGGTGACGACGATCGAATCCGCATCGGTGTACAGGCCGCGTGCACGGCCGAGCAAGTCGGCAATGCGCATGCGCAAGTCGAGTGAGCCGGCCGGATCGGGATAGTCGCCCGGTGGGGGAGAGCCACCGACGTCTCGCCATGCCCGCTTCCACGCATCGGATGCGCGAGGCGGAGTCCACGGTATTCCGGGCCGGAGCGAAATGCGCTGCGACGCCTCGATGTGTCCAGGTGTTCGACGCGGTCGACGGCGCGATCCAACTGCATGCGGAACATCTCGAACGTACGTGCCCGCTCCGCGACGTGTGTCGAGCCATCCCTCGGCGACGAGTTGTTCGTACGCCCTCTCCGTGACTGCACGAGCCAGGCCCAGTTCGACCGAAAGCGTTCTGGTACTGGGTAATCGGGCACCCGGGGTCAGCTCGCAGCGATCGATGGCCGCCCGGATGCTGTCGGCTACCTGAACGGGCAACGTGCGACGGTCGGCTCTGTCGATCGCGATCGACAGAGCACTCGGCGGCAAGGTCATCATGCGTCACCTGTCTATGGCAGAAAGTGGCCTAGCATTATTGCTTCTTATTGGACCATGACAGTGAGCCAACGGGGCGGCACTCTGGTGGCATGACTTCCGACGAAACACCTCTGTCCCCAACATCCAGAACCACCGTGGTCCGAGGTCGGCAGCGCGCACAGTCTGCGCGGACGGCGTTGCTCGACGTGCTCCGATCGGCTCGCCTTTGCCACATGGGGGTGCTGGTGGGGAACGTGCCACGCGTGCTCCCGACCGTGTTCGGCCTGGATCCGGAGGGGCCGGACAGGGCGGGGACCCTGTACCTCCATGGTTCGGTCGGCTCTCGAAGCCTGGTGGAGGCACCTGAACAGGACATCTGCGTGACGGTCACGGTCGTCGACGGGTTGGTCCTCGCCCGTTCCGCGTTCCATCACTCGATGAACTATCGGAGTGCCGTCATCGTGGGACGACCACGTCGAGTGGAGGACGAGGACGAACGGACACGAGCGTTGGACGCCATAGTCGATCAGGTCGTTCCGGGTAGAAGTACACATCTGCGGGCGCATACGAGGAAAGAGCTGGCGGCGACGAGTGTGTTGGCGCTTCCGCTGCACGAAGCATCGGTGAAAGCGCGGACCGGCGGACCGATCGACGACGAGGCCGACATTGCCGCAGGTGACGTGTGGGCGGGCGTGATTCCGATCGGTGAATACGTCGGCATTGCAGAACGTGGGGAAGATGTGGAACCGAACCTCGATGTGCCCGACCACGTTCTGACGTTGTCCCGCGTGTGAAGCCCGTTTCTGTCGACCGTTCGCCGGATATGGCTGGCGTCACACACGGGGATGTGCCGGCCGAATGAGTGGCACCCGTGCGCGCGGCCCCTCCGACCTGGGCAGATGCCGGCGGTAACTGGATCCACCTGCCGATTTGCGTGTGTGGGGTTGGTGGCGTAACTTTTGTCGAGTCAGAGCGACGGACACCGACCCGGTCTTCACGGACTGGGTGAACGAGGTTGGACGTGTGGCTCGGCAGGTTTTATCCCCC
>NZ_SPNG01000019.1:0-78073 GCF_004563845.1 Rhodococcus sp. 1R11
GACGAGGCCAAGAACTTTCCGGTACCGAGCAGGGTCAGGAAGCCGGGCACGATCGACTGCTTGAGATCCAGAGTCGGCTCGAAGGCGAGCAGGTTGGCCGCTCGGATGGTGAGGTTGCCGTCGTCGAGGTCGTAGCTGTTGATGTTGAAGCCGCGGTCGCCGAGGATCAACTTGCCCTGTCCCTGCGCCAGCACCCAGTCGTTGGAGTACAGGGGAGACGAGAATCGCGCCGCCACGATGGCAGGCATCGACGTCTGGCCGAGCGGCTCGAATCGAATGTTGCCGTAGTACGCGATCATCGCGCCCTTCGACGTGAACCACGGCTGGCCTGCGAGTTCGACGCAGAACGCGTAGTCGTTGCCGGGCACGTTGTCGTTGACCGGCAGGGTGTACGGGGTGTGAATCTCCAAACTCATTGCCGCTCCCTAGAACTTCTGCTCGGACGCCTGTACCCACACGGTGCCCATGCCGGTCATCTTCAGTTGGATCGCCTCGCCGCTGCCTTTGCCGACGGCGTCGCGCCACCCGACGTTCGCCGAGATGTCGACATTGATGTTGCCGATGTGGCAGACGTACGCCTGCGGATCGACCACGACCATAGGGTTGTTGCGCCCGACCTGCAGCGGTGTCGCGCCGCCGTGCGACAGGACCGCGACGCTGCCCTGCCCGGTGAGTTGCGTCGTGAACAGACCTTGCCCGGTCATCGCGCCGCGCACTGCTCCGCGGACGCCGCCCTGCGAGGTGAGCGCAACGATGGAACTCTGCAGGTAGCCGTCGTGCACCAGCAGGCGATCGGCTTCGACGGTGAGCATGGACGAGCCGTCGAGATGAATCACTTCGATGTACAGCCCGGCGTGGCCGTAGAAGACTTCGCCCTGACCCTCGGCGGCCATCATCGCCACGTGCTCGCCTGCCATCATGCGGCCGGCCATCCCTGCGACACCGCTCATACCGGGCATGGCACCTGCGCCGCCGCCCATGGAATGCGGGACGAACCGGACGTCGCCGGTGTAGTAGAGCATCGATCCGCGCCGAGCCAGCACACTCTGATTCGGTGCCAGAACGGATTTGACGACTTTGCTGTTGACCAGTTCGAGTGGCACGTCAGCGCTCCTCGGGTTGAATGTAGACGACGCCCTGGCCGTCGAAGCGGAGTGAGAACGCCTCGCCGCTGCCGCCACCGATGGCGGAGCGCCACGTGACGTCGGTGACGAAGCTCTGGTTGAGCTGTCCTCGATGCGCGACGAACGCGTCGGGGTCGACGACGAGCGGGTACTGCGGATCGACGGCGAGCGCGATGATCGGCCCACCCTTCGACAACAGTGCCACCGTCCCCGAGCCGCTGACGACGGTGGTGAAAAGCCCCTGCCCCGACGTCGCACCACGAAGGCCGGAGAACTTCACGTCCGTCTTCAATTGACCTGTGAGAGCCAGCAATTGAGACGATTCGACGTGCAGGTTGTCGCCTTGCACCTCGACGAGAGTGATGTCCTGGGCGTCGACCGCGAAGTACACGGTGCCTTTACCGGACACGTCCATCAGCGACAACGACTCGCCGGTCACCTTCTGTTTGAGCGCGGCGCGGAAACCGCCGCCACCGCCCATGCCTGCGCTCTTGAAGGCGACATCGCCTTCGTAGGCAACCATCGAACCCGACATCGCGCGCAGAGAGTCACCGGTCAGGTCTGCGACCAAGACACGGTGCCCGTTCATCCTCAGCTGAGCCACGGGGGAACTATGCCACCGCTCGCACCCCCGCGGCTACTGCTGGAGAAAATCTAGACGAGCGGCTTCAGAGCCTTGCCCGCCAATTCGACGGCACCGGGCTGGTGTCCGTTGGTGATCAGGTTGATGATGACGCCGTCGATGCCCTGATCGAGTACGCGCTTCTGCACCTGCTCGGCGACATCGTCGGGCGTTCCGCAGAAGTGGCGATCTGTGGCCTTCGCTGCGTCCTCCTCCGACAGGTTCGTCAGATCGAGGCCCTGCTTCAGCACGAACTCCCGCTGCAACTCCTTGGCCTTGTCGCCGTCCTCGTCGATGATGACGAAGGCGAGGAAGCTCGTCTCGAGATCCTTCGGATCGCGGTCGACTTCCTCGCAACGGGCCTGAACGGCCGCCATCTTGCGGGGCAGTTCGTTTGCGTCGCAGATGATGTTGAGGTGATCGGCGAACTGTGCGGCCAAGCCGAAGGTCTTCTTCTCGCCGCCACCGCCCAACATGATCGGCAGATCGTCGCGGATGCGCGGCTCGTTCATCGCGTTCTCGACCTGATACCACAGGCCGTCGAAGGTGGGACGCTGACCGCGCAGCATCGGCTCGATGATCTGCAGGGCCTCGTCGAGGCGCTCGAATCGGTCGGTGAACGTACCGAATTCCAGTCCGAAGCTCTGGTGCTCGAGTTCGAACCAGCCGGCACCGATACCGAGAATGGCGCGACCGCCGCTGACGACGTCGAGCGTGGTGACGGTCTTGGCCAGGATCGCCGGGTTGCGATACGTATTGCCGGTGACCAAGGCGGAGAGCTGGATGGTGTCGGTGGCCGTCGCGAGCGCCGACAGGGCGGAGTAGGCCTCGAGCATCGGCTCGTCGGGCTTTCCGATTCCGGGAAGTTGGTAGAAGTGATCCATCACGAACGCAGTGTCGAACCCGGCCGCTTCGGCCTCGCGCGCCTGCGCGATGACCTGGGGAAAGAGTTCCGCGACCGAACCGTCGTAGCTGAAGTTGGGCATCTGGTAACCGAGGCGAATAGTCACGGGAGCCACGCTACTCGGATATCGGCCCACGGCACGTGGGACAGCGCAATAATTCGTCCATGACCACCATCGATCTGGCCCGAGCGCCGTTCTCCGGATTTGCCGTCGACGACCTGCCGGCAGCTCGCACGTTCTACACGGACACCCTCGGTCTCGAGGTGACCGACAACGAGATGGGGATGCTCGAACTTCACCTGGGTACGGCGACGGTACTGATCTATCCTCGTCCCGGTCACGTGCCGGCGCAGTACACCATCCTCAACTTCCCGGTGGTCGACATCGAGGCCGCAGTCGATGCATTGATCGCCAAAGGGGTGGTGTTCCAACAGTATCCGGACATGGGCACCGACGAGAAGGGGATCTTCCGGCACGGCGGACCGCTCATCGCCTGGTTCACCGATCCGGCGGGCAACGTGTTGTCGGTGCTGCAGGACTGAACTCGACCGCTCAGGCAGCCGGGGTTCCTTCCGCCAAAGCCGTTGTAGCGGAACGGCGTACGCCCTGAGGATCGACCCACTCGACGACGGCGACATCACCGGGGTGACGTCCGATGAGTGCCTGGGCCAGATCCGACGACGAACCGACATCGGCACCGTCGAAGGCGACGATCACATCGTCGCCGGACAGTCCGATTGCCGAGGCCGGAGAATCGGTTGCGACCGTCACCACCTCGGCACCCATCGCCGGCTTGTTGTCGAATACGGACACATCTCGCACCGACACCCCGAAATACGGAGTGCGGCCCACATGAACCGTCCCGCCGGACTGCCCCGCGACGACCTGATCGAGTACGGCAGCAGCCTCCGCGATCGGAACCGCATACGCCTCGGGTGCCTGCGGGGGCCTGTCTTCGGAGCCGGTGCGCGCCTCGTCCGAGAGCCCCGCTGTATTGACGCCCACCACGCGACCCCAGGCATCGAACAGTGGGCCACCCGAATCACCCGCTCGCACATCGGCATCGACTCGAATCATCCGATCCAGAGTGTTCCGGGAACCGTCCACCGAACTACGGGTACGCACCTGCTGATCCAGAGCCGTCACCGCACCCGGCGCAGGCACCAGAACACCTGCGCCAGCAGCATTCCCGACGGCAGTGACCGCGTCCCCCACCTCGGGTGGCGAGTCCGGAGCAAACTCGACCACCGGCAGGTCGGCCGCGGAAATCAACCGCATGACCGCCACGTCACGAGATTTGTCGTAACCGAGCACGGTGGCGTCGTAGATCAGTCCGTTGCCCATGTGCACCGCGCTGATCTCGGTCGCGTTTTCGACGACGTGGAAGTTGGTGAGCACCAGGCCGTCCGGGGCAACGACGAAGCCGGTACCTGCGACGCCGGAGTAGCCGGCGGTGGCGGAGATCGTGACGACGGTGGGGTTCACTCGCGCCGAGAGGTCCTCGAGAGTGAGCGGGGGCGGCTCGACGACGGGGACAGGCGTGACCTCGGGGGCCTGCAGCTGGACGTCGGTGCCGACAATTCCGGGACTCAGCGGCGTGGCGAGGAACCAGCCACCGGCGGCGACCAGCGTCAGTACCCACGCTCGCCCACCCGACTGCATGAAAATCGATTATGGTCCGATGCCGAGCACCGTGCCAGTCAGTCTGCGATCACCGCTCGGGGAACGTCGGCGCGCAACGTGAAGTCGGTGACGAATTCGCCGTCTTCGGGGCCGTATCGATTCTTGATGTCGTAGCTCTCGACGTCGAACGCGTCGAGGGACGGCGAATGGGTGGTGACGGCCATCGAGCCGCCGTCGATATCGAACTGGAGCAGACGTTGGAAGCCGGTACTGCGTTCGCCCTCGACCTCGAAGTACTGATAGTCGGCCAGCAGTTGCACAACGGTGCGGTCGGTCTCTCCCACGTGCTCGTCGACGACCGCGAACTGGCCGTCGACGTGCCCGGACAGGACGAGGAAGACGGTCTCGTGTGGGACGACCAGTCGATTCCAGATCTGCTGGCCGGAACTGGACCCGATGTCGCCGAACCCCATCAGTTTCTTCTCGCCGAGTTCGTCGAGGTAATAGTGCGTGCCGATGACGACATTGCGATCGGGGTTCTCGTCGAGAACTCGTTCGGCCCACTGCATGACCTTCTCCGGCGGGTTGTAGCCGATGAACAGCATCAAGAATTTGGCACCCGCGATATCGACCAGGTCGTAGTGCGCAGAATTGTCTTCGTCGGTGAACGAACCGCCCCAATAGGGTTGATCCCGATAACGCTGAGGGCCGAAGTACTCGTTGTAGAGCGCGTGGTTCTTCTCGTGCTCCCCGGGAACCAATTTGCCCGCGACGTTCCAGATGTTGTCGTGATTGCCGGGCAGAACGCCGTGGGCGAGGCCGGCATCCTCGAGGATCTGCATCGATTCGCTGGCGGCCTCGAACTCCTTGCGCGCCTGGGTATCCGGACGTCCCGGGCTGATCCAGCTCTGAATCAGGTCGCCGGTGTGCATGCTGTAGTCGATCTTCAGCTCGTCGGCGTTGTCGGCGGTCCACTGCGTCATCTCCGAATACACACCGGGATCGTCACGGGCTATGTACTGCGTGTCGGTGATGTGCTGAAGAGCGAAATCGTAGGTGCTCGGATCGGCGAAGCTGCTGTCGGGTCGCGCATTGGTTTCGGCGAAAGAACGATCTGCACGCGGGTTGTCGATGACCAATACTTCGACAGTGCCTCTCTCCGTGGAGATCTCCGCACTCAATTTCACCTGACCACCGGTCGCAACCGGGTCGGCCGTGGCAATGGCCGAACCCCACGTGTTGCCCGACTCGTCCCATACATGCAACGCCAGATCGTTGGTGTTCACCGATCTGCCGGACCATGTCAGCGTCGCCGTGTCCGTACCAGGCGCGAACGTAGCGGTGTAGCGGAGATAGGGGTATTCGTCCCACCCCGAGGTTCGCATCTCCGTCGTCGACGACTCGACACCGACTTCGTGAGTCGGCGGATTCGGCGCGTCTGCGACACCCGCGACCATGGACGTGGTGATCGCTGCGGGAACTGTCTCCAAACCGATCCCCGGTACTGCAGCCGCCTGGCGAGGCGTCGGCTGGTCGCGGCGCTCTGCAGCCGTATCGGCACCGGTGAGGGCGAGCAGCACACAGGTCAGCGCCAGGGAGCCGAATGCCGATGGGCGCTTCATGCCATCGAGGCTACCGATACCAGCGCCAGAGCCACGGAAACCGCTGGGCTGCCCGGCTAGAGTCGGCTCATGTCCGCGCAGCATCGACCTCGGGTTCTGATCGGTATCTCCGGCTGGACGTACGCGCCGTGGCGAGGGGATTTCTACCCGAGCGGTCTCGCGCATCGAAAGGAGCTCGAGTACGCGTCCGAGCACCTGACGTCGATCGAGATCAACGGCACCTTTTATGCGATGCAGAAGCCGTCGAGTTTCACCAAGTGGCATGACGAAACCCCCGACGATTTCGTGTTCTCCATCAAGGGTGGGCGGTACGTCACGCACATCAAACGGCTCGTGGGCGTCGAAAGTGCACTCGCGAACTTCTTCGCGACCGGTGTGTTGACTCTGGGGGACAAACTGGGTCCGTTCCTGTGGCAGTTGCCGCCCAACCTCGAATTCGACGCGCAGAAGGTGACGGACTTCTGTGCCCTGTTGCCTCGAACAGTTTCAGCTGCAGTGACTTTGGCGGAATCGCGGGACGACAAACTGGCCGAGGATCGAGTGCTGTTGCCTGCTCCGTCTTCTCGGCCGCTTCGGCACTGCGTGGAGGCGAGGCATCAGAGCTTCGCCTCCGACGAAGCGGTCGAGTTGTTGCGGCGCAACGATATTGCCTTCGTCGTCGCCGACACTGCCGGCAAGTATCCGTACGTCGATACTCCGACAGCGGATTTCATGTATGCCCGACTCCACGGCGACGAGGAGTTGTACGCCAGCGGCTACACCGATGAGGCCCTCGATCGATGGGCCCAGAAGATTTCCGATTGGACGTCGACGGGACGGGACGTCTACGTGTACTTCGACAACGACATCAAGGGCTACGCACCTTTCGACGCCATGAAACTCATCGAGCGCGTCGGTAGGTGAGTATTCAGGTCTCTACCGCCGAGGCTAGAGATGCGAATACTCGCGTAGCTATTGACTCGATGCAGGTAGAGCCTCGGCGACCCGAGAGAGGCTTCGCGCCGCCGCGAGTATCGTCTCGACCTTGTCCTTCAAAGCCTCGCCCTCGAAGGTTTCCCCGCGGCCACCGACGCTGATCGACGCCACGACCACCCCGTCGCGTCCGAGAATCGGTGCGCCCACTGCCGCCACGCCCGCCAGGTAGTCGGAATTGCTCAGCGCATATCCCTGCGTTCGGATTCGATCGAGATGATCCATCAACTTCTCGGGTGACGTCAGGGTTCGGCTGGTGTACGCAGCAAGCTCTCCGCCGAGCCAGCGGTCGCGAATGCGAGCGGAGAACGCGAGCATCGCCATCGGCCCCGCCGTGGCGTGATACGGAAGCACCGATCCGATCGAAATGCCTGCTACCACAAGCGGGTTGCTTCCCTCATGCCGGTCGATGCACACCGCCCCTTCGTCAGCGGGAACCATCAGATAGGCGGTGTCGCCGAACTGTGCGGCGATGTCGGACAAGTACGGCTGGGCGGCACCGCGGATGTCGAGCTGCGTCAGCGCGGACGAGCCGATCTCGAACACCGGCATGCCGATTCGGTACGAACCCTCCGCTGTTCTGTCCACCCAGCCGGCATGGATCAACGTCGTCATCAGACGATGCACGGTCGTCTTGTTCATTCGACTCGCTGTCGTCAGATCGTTGAGCGTCCACACAGGATGCGTCGTGTCGAAATGGTCGAGCAGAGCGCATGCCTTCACGACGGCACCGACGATGTCGCGGCCGGCCTGGGCGTCGGACTCGGTGGGAACTGCCACGAGTTGTTCCTTCCGGTCGGGTGGAGCGTCGTCGCCATCCTACGAACCGACGTGCGATGCGCTATCGATCCACGGGTATTGACTTGTGATCCGAGCCACTCTAAATTCGGAAGGCGTTCCGCAATACGAAACGGAGAGTGCTCGTGACGATGACTTTGAGAGGCCTGACCGAACAAGGCCTGGTGTATGCGCCCGGCGTGTGGGACGGGTTGACGGCCAAGCTGGCCGAGCAGGCGGGCTTCTCGGCGCTGTGCGCGTCCGGCTTCGCCGTATCGGCTGCGCTCGGACTGCCCGACGCCGAGCTCTACACGATGACCGAGAACCTGCAGGCCGTCCGGACCATTCGCGAGGCATCGTCTCTGCCCCTCGTCGCGGACATCGACACGGGCTACGGAAACGCCGTCAACGCCGCGCGCACCGCGACGCGGTTCGCCGAGGCCGGCGTCCAGGGTGTGTTCATGGAGGACCAGCTGTCGCCGAAGAAATGCCCGATCTGCGTCGGCGAGCCGGTGGACTTGATCTCCGTCGAGGAGGCGTCGGGCAAGGTTCGGGCGGTGCGTGATTCCATGCCGGACGACGTTCTGCTCATCGCACGCACCGACGCACGTGGCGACGAGGCGATCATGCGCGCACAGGCCTACGTCGACGCCGGAGCCGACATGATCATGCCGGTGACGAAGACGTTCGAGACCGTCGAGCAGTGGGAGAACTGTCACCGAGCGGTCGGGGTTCCGCTGATGGCCACGCTCACCGCGTCGACCTGGACCGAGCGGGAGTTCACTCCGGAGGTTCTGGCACAGATCGGAGTGCGGCTGGCCCTGCTGCCCACTCAGGTGCTGATGGCCGCAACCGGTGCCGCACGCGAGACTCTGCGTCGCCTGGCCGCAGGCGAAGCTCCCGCCGACGTCAGTGCCGACGCGCTGCAGCACCACGAGTTCGTGGACCTCATCGGTTTTCCCGAAGTCGAAGCGCAGCAGCGTAAGTACCTTCCTGCGGAGGCGAACCGATGACATCGGCCGCGTTCACGATGGTCGAGAAGATCCTCGGTAGGACCTGTGGCGGCGACCCAGTGCGTGCCGGTGAGAACCATGCGGTACGACCGGCGCGGATGATCGCGTACGACTTTCCCGGGTACACCGATGTGATGTTCCGGCAGATGCGCGACGACTTCGGTATCACCTCACTCGAGGACCCGTCTCGGTACGTCGTCTTCATCGATCACATGTTGACCAAGCGCAACGACCGGGAACAAGAAGTACACCAGGTCACCCGAGACTGGTGCGAGTACTACGGAATCGAGTTGCACGAGGGCCGCGGCATCGGACACCAACTCACCGCCGAACTCGGCCTGGCCATCCCCGGTGACTTCCTCGTCCACTTCGACGGCCACATCAGCGGAATCGGGGCGTTCGGTGCGCTGGGCTGGGGTATCCGCCGCGATCTGATCGAGGCATGGGTGACCGGCCAACTCTACGTGGACATTCCAGCGACCACGCGGTTCGACCTGTACGGAGAATTCGCGTCGGGAGTGGACAGCCGCGATCTGGTGCACACCATCATCGACCTCGTCGGGGCAGACGGGTGCGCACACCAGGTGATGGAATTCGGTGGCCCCGGTGCCCGGTCGATGAAGATC
This sequence comes from Rhodococcus sp. 1R11, assembly GCF_004563845.1. Classification (NCBI taxonomy): domain Bacteria; kingdom Bacillati; phylum Actinomycetota; class Actinomycetes; order Mycobacteriales; family Nocardiaceae; genus Rhodococcus; species Rhodococcus sp. 1R11. The sequence goes on from NZ_SPNG01000019.1 coordinate 9,285, forward strand.
GATCACCGGCAAGGATTGTGCGGCATGGCGATGTTCACCGGAGCCGTGTCCGCGATATTCGAACCGGACGAGACCTCACTCGACTACGCCAACGATGTTGCGCGACAGTCGTTCACACCGGTCTACCCAGACTCCGATGCGACCTACGCAGCTCGGCACACCATCGACCTCGCCCAGATCGTGCCGCAGGTCGTGCAGCCCGGCTCGGCGCGTGCAGCCAACACCCACACAGCAGCCGAACTCGCCGGCACTCCGATCACCAAGGCGTTCATCGGATCCTGTGCCAGTGGACGAATCGAGGATCTGCGGGCCGCGGCACTCGTGCTCGACGGACGCACCGTGGCTCCCGGTGTGGAGCTCAATGTCGTGCCCACGTCGCAGAAGGTGCACGATCAGGCCGAGCGAGAGGGGCTGCTCGACGTATTGCGCGCGGCGGGTGCGCACATTGCAGTGTCGAGCTGCGACTTCTGTTTCGGCTATCAGAAGCCGTTGGCGGCGGGCGAGAATTGCATATCGACCGGCGTGCTCAACATCTCCGGCCGGATGGGTAGCTCCGACGCCAACATCTACATGGGTTCTCCGTATACCGTCGCCGCCAGCGCGTTGGCCGGTACGATCCAGCAGGTGGGCTCGTGAGCGCCTACCCACCCCCGCCCGACATCATCTCCGGCCGAGTTGCCTGGGTCTTCGGCGACGACTTCGACATCGATCTCGTTGTCGGCGTTGCGAATATCAAGTCGTACGATCCCGAGCACCTGAGGTCGGTCTGCATGACCGCATACGATCCGGGTTTCGTCGATCGCGTTCGGCCGGGCGACATCATCGTCGGCGGCCGGAACTTCGGCTACGGCCACCCGCACTATCCGCCGATGGTGGCTCTGCGCAACGCCGGTATCCAGGCCATCGTGGCCGAGTCGTTCTCGCCGGGATTCTGGCGCGGAGAGACATTCAACGGAGTACCCCTCATCACCATTCCGGATGTCTCCGGCGCGGTCGTCACCGGTGATGCCGTCGAACTCGATTGGCGACGAGCAGCATTGACCACTGCCGACGGTCGATCCCTGGTGGGTAGTGCGCCCAGCCCTCGTACTGTCGCAGTCATCGAGGCCGGCGGATCGTACGACCTACTTCTGGCCGAACACCGAAGCAAGCAACCACTCACAGGACAGGGAACAGCGCGATGACGAACGTCGACCAGCCTTCTGCGGTCACCAGCGCACCGAAAGCCGACACCACCACCGCGCGCCGTGCCGCGCTCGCCGGTGGCGTCGGCACGCTCATCGAGTATTACGACTTCGCCGTCTACGGATTTCTCGCCGTAGTCATTGCGCCACTGTTCTTTCCGTCCACGAGCCCCGGCGTGTCCATCCTCGCGACCCTCGCGGTATTCGGAGTCGCATACGTCGCACGTCCGCTGGGAGGAATCTTCTTCGGACGCCTCGGCGACAGAAAGGGTCGTCGACAGGCTCTGGTCGTGACGGTGGTCTGCATGGGCATCGCGTGCGGAGTCCTGGGAATGCTGCCCACACATTCGAGTGTGGGCGTGCTGGCACCGATTCTGCTCGTCGTCATCCGACTCGCCCAAGGATTCTCTGCAGGAGGTGAAATCGGCGGTGCAGCAACCTATATCGCGGAGTCTGCACCGCCGAACCGTCGCGGCTTCTTCGGGTCGTTCACGCCGATCGGTTCCACCCTCGGGTTCGCGGTCGCCGCAGCCGTTGTCGGAGTGGTCGCCCTCATCACGACCGACGACCAGATGTCGTCGTGGGGCTGGCGCATCCCGTTCCTGCTTGCTCTCCCGCTGGCATTCGTCTGTCTGCGAGTGCGGCTGAAGCTCGAAGACAGCCCCGAGTTCGAGGAAATGGCAGCCAAGAACGAGGTTGCGAAAAGCCCGCTCAGCGATGTCGTGAAGAAGCAGCCGTGGTCGGTGCTACGTGTCGTCGGAATTGCGATCGCTATGAACGGATCCGGTTACATCGGTCTGACGTACTTCAGCGTGTACCTGATCAACGACCTCGGATTCTCCAAGGACTCGGTCTACTGGACATCCGCGATCGCAATTGCGTTGGCCTGTGCGACCTTCCCGCTCAGCGGCATGCTCACCGACAGATTCGGGCGCAAACCGGTACTGCTCAGCGGCTACGTTGCGTATGTCGTCATTGCGTTGCCGGTGTTCATGATCCTCGGCGCGACGTCGTCGATCATCGTGGTGGGCTGTGTGTACTTCGTCTACATGGTTCTCAACGGAGTCGTGCAGGTACCCGCGTTCCCACTGTTCACCGAGCTTTTTCCGCGGGCGGTTCGATACACCGGAGTGTCGTTGGGCTTCAACATCGGGACCATCGCCGCAGGCGGAACTGCACCGTACGTCGCCGCTCAACTGGTGGAGTCGACCGGCAACGCCATGTCACCCGCATACTGGGTCATGGGTGTCTGCGTGATCGGCGTACTCACGGTGCTGACCATCAAGGAAACCGGACGCGAGAAACTCCCGGTGTAGTGCGTCGTAGATGCCGGCCGTAGTTCGAGACTCGTCCCACCACGTGCACTCGGCGTGGTGGGGCGTCCCGCGTGTGTGCGGTCGAGGACGCAGCCGACCGGGGTGACAAACGCGAGCGCACTTGCCAGATGCGCGCAGAATAGCGACGTGATCGGTGTCGAATTCGCTCGCGTCTGGCAAACGCGCGCGCGTTTGCGGAAATGGGGGCCGCTACCCCAGTATTCCGCACTCTTGCGTCAAAGCTAGATATCGATAGACAGCGCTACGGAGCGCAGAGTCGACGCACGGCGGCTTCGATTTTCGACGCCCGCCGCTGAATTTCGGCGTTGTCGGCAGGCTCGCAGTGCGGGCTCGGCGCGGTCATCCACGCCGAGGTGATGCCGAACATCATGGTGATCAGATCCTCGACGGTGAAGGCGTCGGAGATCAGTCCGTCTCGCTGGGCGTCGGCCATGGCCCTGTGTCGCTCGGCGATGACCGAGTGGATGTCGTCGGTGCCCGTGGTCGCCATACCGCCCTGAAGCTGAGTCCACAGCAGGAGGCGGTGCTCCTCGGGATGCGCAGCGAGGTGCAGGTATTCGCGCGCTGCGTATCCGCCGAGGTCGTCGACGGCGAAGGGTACTTCGTCGATGAACCGCGCGAACCCGTCCTCGACGACGGCCCGGAACAGGGCTTCCTTGTCCCCGAAGTACGCGTACAGACGTTCCTTGCTGGCCTTGGCTGCGGCCGCGATCCGATCGACGCGGGCCCCGGCCAGCCCGTGTACCGAGAACTCGTCCCGGGCGGCGACGACGATGCGGGCGCGGGTCGCACTGGCGTCAGGTTTCATGGCGGTCACCATACCCCCAACCAACTAGTTCGTTTGACTATTGGTTCTGGGTCGCCTACCTTTTTGCTCGGGACATTTTTCGTGCCCAGAATCAACGAGTACGAGTGGGGTAGAAACATGTCGCAGCTCTCCGAGCGCGAAGCGCCGGATCTGAATCCGAACTACGAGCGCCGATGGCTGGTGCTGTGCATCGTCGCCATCACGCAGCTCACGATCGTGCTCGACGGCACGATCGTCAACATTGCGCTGCCGCAGGCTCAGCTGGACCTGGGCATCAGCGACAGCAGCCGCGCCTGGGTCATCACCGCCTACGCGTTGTCGTTCGGCGCACTGCTGCTGCTCGGCGGACGCATCGCCGACTACTGGGGACGCAAGCGCTCGTTCATCGTCGGCATGGCAGGCTTCGCCGTTGCCTCCGCTATCGGCGGACTCGCCCAAGAAGGCTGGCAGCTGTTCATCGCGCGCGCCGGCCAGGGTGTGTTCGCTGCACTGCTCGCCCCGGCAGCACTGGCCATCCTGACGGTGACGTTCACCGACACCAAGGAACGCGCCAAAGCGTTCGGCGTCTTCGGCGCCATTGCCGGTGGCGGCGCAGCGGTCGGCCTACTCCTCGGCGGAGTGCTCACCGAATACGCGAACTGGCGCTGGTGCCTGCTGGTCAACATCCCGGTCGCAGTGTTCGCCATCGCCGCAGCGGTGCCGCTGGTGAAGGAGAGCAAGGCTCACGGAGACACCCGCTACGACCTGCCCGGCGCGATCCTCGTCGCTCTCGGTCTGGCATCGCTGGTCTACGGCTTCACCGAGGCCGAAGACGGCTGGGCGACGGTACCCACCATCTCGTTCATCGCGCTCGGCCTCGCTCTGCTGGCCGCGTTCGTCGTCGTCGAATCCAAGTCCGCCAACCCGCTGCTGCCGTTGAGTGTGTTGCTCGACCGTGACCGCGGTGCCGCGTACATCGGCTCGGCCGTCATCGGCGCTGCCCTGCTCGGTGGCACGTTGTACCTCACGTTCTACTTCCAGATCGTGCTGGAGATGAGCCCGGTGATCGCCGGCGTCGCGTCACTGCCGATGACCGGCGGCATCCTGATCACGGCCGCGCTCGCTTCTGCACTCGTGCCGAAGATCGGACCCAAGCCGCTGATGGCCGTCGGTCCGGTCGTCTCTGCAGTCGGCTTGCTGCTGCTGACCCAGATCGGCGTCGACACCTCGTACTTCACGCACGTCCTGCCGGGCGTCGTGCTTCTCGGTCTCGGCCTCGGTCTGCTGATGGTCCCGATGCAGAACGTCGCACTGATCGGCGTTCCCGATCACGACGCAGGTGCCGCATCGGCGCTGATCAACGCCACCCTGCAGGTCGGCGGCGCACTCGGTGCTGCGGTGTTCACCACCGTCTACACCTCGTCCAAGACCTCGTACCTGGCCGAGAATCCGGCACCGACTCCGCCCGCCGGAGTTCCCGCGGAAGCTCTCGCCGGCCGGGAAGTGCCCAGCGACGAGATGTTGGCCGCGCTGCCGGAGCCGATCCGCAACTTCGTGCTCGCGACCATCGACCACGCGTTCTCGGCCGAGGTCTCCGGCTACGCCTGGGCATTCGGTACCGCCGCGATTCTCGTCGCGCTGGTGAGCCCGGTCGTGCTGCTGCTCGTCCGTGCGAAGAAAGACGACCTGCCCGTCGGCGACACCCCGGTACACATCGGATAACGCAGGTACGAACCGAGAACCCCGCTGCTCAGCCGTCGAGCAGCGGGGTTTCTGTTCTTCGAACGCACCGTCAGTCCGGGTCGATCGCTTCGGCCTGCGCGGTGAGCAGCATGTGCAACAGCTCCGGCGGCAGGGCCATCGGGGGCATCGCACCGAGGGTGATGGAGTTCTCGGAATCTCCGTTCAGTTCCTCGACCTCGTCGTGCAAACTCTCCATCTTCTCGTCCAGTGTGTTGGCCGTCTCGGCGGCCTCGGTCAGTTCCGCCAACAGGGTGGGCGGAATCTGGCCGCGGTACTTGTAGAAGATCTTGTGCTCGAGGCTCGCCCAGAAATCCATGGCAATCGTGCGGATCTGGAGTTCGACCAAGACTGGTTGGACGCGATCGGACATGAACACCGGGATTTCGACGATGAGGTGCAAACTCTTGTAGCCGTTGGCTTTCGGGTTCGCGATGTAATCTTTGACCTCGACGACTCGAACGTCGGTCTGACTACTGAGCATGTCCGCGATGCGGTAGGTGTCGGAGATGAAGCTGCACGTGATGCGGACACCGGCAACGTCGAAGATGTTCTCGCGAATGGCGTCGAGAGTCAGTGCGCACTTCTTGCGCTGAGCTTTGTCGACGATGCTCTCGGGCGTCTTGAGTCGCGACGAGACATGCTCGATCGGGCTGTAGCGGTGGATGTGGGTGAATTCCTGCTTCAGGATGTTGATCTTGGTGATCAGTTCGTCGATTCCGAACTTGTAACTCATCATGAAGCGGGTGAAATCGTGCCTCAGCTGCACCAGGTCGACGACGGCTTCACTGTTGCTCATGCCCTCGATTGTCCACGATCGCCGGACGTGACCGCGCCGCGCGAGAATCGAAGCTGGCGTCGCTGCACGTGGCACCGAGTTCTGGGGTGAACCGCACGAGATTGCAACTCTGGCACTGATGGGTACGGTGATGCCCCCGCTCACACGAGCAAGCACGTGAACCCACCAATACCGAACCGGCGACGAGTGGATGGCCGTTGGTGCAGTGCATCGGTGCTCGTTCTGCCCACCGATCGCCGACGCGGTAGAGCGACCCGGCAACCGGGTTGGTGTCGCGCTCGTCGGATGCCATCGCGCGCAACCGCCTTCGACACTGTCTATCGCCCGATATGGACCGCCCGAAGTGGCTCCGCTGGCCGCATCGCCAACTCCGGGGGCCCGCTCAGGTTAGCAGAAATCGAACGTATGTTCTAACGTGGATGTCAAAACCACGTCTTGCGGCCACCGACTGCGCGCCCCATCGAACCGAGCAACGTCAGAACCGCGCCGACGACCACCAGAATGATGCCGATAGTCGTCAAAATTGAAATGCCGGCGAAATAGCCGATGAGAGCGAGGATGATTCCGAGAACGATCATGACTACTCCTGGTGCCACTGTGAGCCCGCTACCGACGAATGCCGATGGACCGAACCTACTCGGGCGCGTGGAGGATTGCTCACAATTGTCGCTATTTTCCGGCATCCACTTTCGCCGCGAGGAATGCCTCCGGATCGATCAGATCCGCCTGCCCCACGATCGATCCCAGATCCGCGATGCGCTCGATGCCCGTGAGCACCATCTCCTCCTCGACGGTGCCCTCGGCGTAGCCGTAGTAGCAGGTCGACGTGGTGTGGTTGTGGTCCTTGTCGATGCGGTTGGCGCGGCCCTCGATCTGCCTGATGTCGATGGGTGTCCACCGAGGATCGTGAATCAGCGTCACGCGCGGGGCGAGTGTGGAGACCGTCCCCTCCGGGAGCAGTAACTCGTTGGTGTGCAGGTTGATCGCGCTCGTGGTGGTCGAGACGATGACCGACGCGTCGCCGGTCTGAAAACGGCGGATCGACGCCTCCTGCTCGGGACTGCTCATGCTCCCGTCGACCACGGCGACGTCGAGCCCCTCGTCTCGCAGTGTCTGGGCCAATGCTGCGACCGACTCGCGGTAGAACATCGAGACGAACACCTGGTTGCCTGCCTTGACCCACGTCCGAACCTGGTCCGCGGACGCGGGAATGCGCAGATACGAGCACTTTTGGCGAAACCGCAGCGTCGCCGCACGAGTACTCGGATTCTTCTGCAGCACTCGCTTTCCACCGACGGCCTTCCAGATCGGCAGGCCGACTTCCTTGCGGTAGTCCACCCACGCCGAGTTGTAGAGACGCTTCTGCGCGGCCGTGAGTTCCTGGCCGAGGGGTTCCCGCGGCGTCGGCGGCGACGGTCGTGAAATCGACCACGGCACAGCACCTCCCGAGAGCCAGCCGTGCACCGACGCGATATCGCCGGCTCGTGTCGCCGCGTCTTCGGGCTCCCACCGCCACGTGGTGAGCCCCGTCGTCGCCTTGCCTGCCTTGACGGCGAAGCCGGACTCGATGAGGAACTCCGCCCACTTCATCGTCACGGCATAGCCGAGATACTCGTCGTCGCCGAGGATCTCGACACCGCGGCTACGTTCGACGGCGCGGGCCATGTACGCGAAATGCAGCGGCTGATAGCCGGGAGTGGCAGACATCCACACGACGGATCGGGCCGCCTCCTGATATCGCCACAGAATTTGCGACTGCTGCGATTCGATGTTCATCAACGCATGCGATTCGTCGGCGATCACGACGTCGAAGTCGAACCGCAGCTCACCCAGTGAGATGGTTCGTTTGTTCTGTGTCCGTTTGCGTTTGCCGAGATCGGTTTCGGGCGGAACCGACAGAAGTTTCTTGGTGGACTGATAGGTGATCAGCAACCAACGCTTGCGGTCGGACGGCTCGATGTCGGCCTCGCTGTCCGCAATGGTGCGACGCCACCCCGGCAGCGCACCCTTGGGTGCCACCACCAGAACCGTCCCGATCTCGGCGGCCGACATCTGCCGCACGGCCTCGCACACGGCCAACGTCTTACCCAGACCCGTCGAATCCATCTGCGCGAAGTACGGGAAGCCGGCGTCGAGCGCGGCCAGATGGCGTCGGACCGATTCGAGTTGGGTGTCACGAGGCTGCATCGCCCGTTCGCGCACCTCTTCGTCGCGCCAACTGTCGTTCGCGTCGTCCTCGAGCCACCGCTGCAGGCTGTACGGCATCGACTCGTACGGCTGTAGGTACTCGGGCAGTTCGGTTCCGTAATACGCGAACACGCGCGGTCCGGGGTACCAGCGCGCTCCCGCTGCGCCCGCCGCGGATCGATCCTCGAACGGCACGTCCAACACCCAGACGCGCTCGCCGGGATCGGGAACGCGAAGATCGGGGGCGGCGGACTTGCGGGGCGAGGTCTTGCGCGGGGCAGCTCTCTTGCGAGGTGCGGCCTTCTTCGGGGTAGCTTTCTTCGCCGCAGGCTCACCGTTCTTCGCAGCCGCGAACTTTCGCGCAGCGCTGCTCTGCCCGGCCTTGACGGTGCGGGCAGTGGTGGATCGGGCAGTGCGTTTACGAGGTGGCATCGGATCCAGTCTGTCGTACGGTGTGCACGAACACCGTAAAGGAGCCCTGTGACATACCCGAACGACCCGCGCGCCGTAGTTCTCGTCCACGACCGGGACCCGTCCCTGGCGCGTCGCGATATCGGCACCCTCGCCGCCGAATTGCGCACCAGGGGTTTCCGGTTGGACGTGCACTCCTTCGACCACAGTCCCGATGTCGCACCACCGGCGCTGTCCGACGCGCAGTTGGTCGTGGTCATGGGCTCACCCGACGCCGCGTACGACGACACGCTGACATGGCTCGCGCCGGAGATCGCGTACGTGCAACAGGCGATCGATGCGCAGGTCCCGGTTCTGGGCGTGTGCTTCGGCGGCCAGTTGCTCGCCCGGGTGCTCGGTGGATCGGTACGCAAGTCCGAGCATCCCGAATACGGATTCGTCGAGGTCGAGACGTCCGATCCCGAGCTCATCGCCTCGGGCCCGTGGATGGAATTCCACGGTGACACGTTCGTCGCACCGCCGGAGGCGACGGTGATCGCCCGCAACGAGGCAGCGCAACAGGCCTTCGTTCTCGGTCCGCACCTCGGGTTGCAGTTCCACCCCGAGATCGACCTCGACACCTACGACGCGTGGGCGGCCGCATGGGACCGCGACGGCGTCGAACACGAGGTGGACGTGCACGAGATCAGGAGGGATATCGCCGACGCGGAACTTGCAGCTCGGGCGCGGTGCTCGGCTCTGCTGGACGCCTTTCTCGCCCGATCCTCGGCGGTGCCCCGGTAGGGTCGAACGATGACCGAGGCCAGGCCCAGCAACTTCAGCGATCACCAACTCGGCATCTACGCCGCCGGAATGTTCGCTCAGCAGACACCGTCGATCACCACCAACCTGGCGCGGCTGGAGGACCAGGCTGCCGAGAAGCTGTCGCCCGAGGCGTTGGGCTACATCGTCGCCAGCGCGGGAAGTGGCTCGACAGCGCGTGCGAACCGGGCCGCATTCGACAGGTGGGCCATCACGCCGCGGATGCTGCGCAGCTCGGCCTCGCGTGATCATGCGTGCACCGTGCTCGGCACCGAGATGCCCGTTCCGCTGTTGATCGCACCGGTGGGTATTCAGACTCTCGCCCATCCCGACGGTGAACTCGCGACGGTTCGCGCGGCTGCGGAACTCGGTGTGCCGTACATACATTCGACGCAGGCGTCGCATTCGTTCGAGCAGATCGCCGAGGCAGGCGGGGATGCGCCGCGCTGGTATCAGTTGTACTGGCCGACGGACGAATCGGTACTGCTGAGCTTCCTGCAGCGTGCGAAGAACACTGGATTCACCACGTTGGTGCTGACGCTCGACACGACGTTGCTGGGCTGGCGGCCCGCCGATCTGGACCGCGGATACCTTCCCTTCCTGGCCAACCTTGGCATTGAGAACTACCTGAGCGATCCGGCGTTCCAAGCCGGACTGGCGCAGCCCGTCGAGGAGAATCCCGTTGCGGCCGCGATGCATTGGGCGCAGATGTTCCCCAACCCGGGGCTGTCGTGGAAGAACCTGGCGTTCCTGCGCGAGCACTGGGACGGTCCCATTGTGCTCAAGGGCGTCTGCACCGTCGGCGACGCCCGGGAAGCCGCAGCCCATGGAGTCGACGGCATCGTGGTCTCCAACCACGGTGGGCGTCAGATCGACGGTGCCAGGCCGTCTCTCGACGCACTCCCGTCCATCGTCGATGCGGTCGGTGACGACCTGACGATCCTGTTCGATTCGGGTGTACGGACCGGCGCGGACATGGCGAAGGCTCTTGCCCTCGGTGCCGATGCGGTTCTACTCGGCCGCCCGTTCCTCTACGGTCTCGCCCTCGGTGGGCAGGAGGGGGTTGCACACGTATTACGTTGCCTGCTGGCCGAATTCGACTTGGTGACCAGCCTGTCCGGCCATACCGGCGCGGACGAGCTCGGTCGCGACTCGATCGAGGCGTCCTGATGGAGTGGACGAAGCACGCCATCTGGTGGCACTTGTACCCGCTCGGCTTCACCGGTGCGCCGGTGCACGGATGGGACGGTGAATCGCAGTCGGATCTGCACCGGCTGAACAGAATCGAGAAGTGGCTCGACTACGCCCTCGAGCTCGGTGCGTCGGGCATCGCCCTCGGTCCGATCTTCGAGTCCGAGAAGCACGGCTACGACACCGTCGACTACTACCATGTCGACGGTCGGCTCGGCACCGACGAGGATATCGACTCGCTGATCGCGGCGGCGCACTCCCGCGGCCTGAAGGTGATGTTCGACGGCGTCTTCAACCATGTCGCGCAAAGCTTCCCGAAGTTCCGTGAGGCCCTGGCCGAGGGCCCGGATTCCGAGGCCGCCGGGTGGTTCCATCTGGACTGGTCCGGGAACGAGCCGACGCATCGCAACTTCGAGGGCCACGACGAACTGGTCGCACTCAACCACGAGAGCCCGCATGTGCAGCAGTACGTCGTGGATGTGCTCTCGCACTGGCTCGAACGCGGCGTCGACGCCTGGCGGCTCGACGCGGCCTACGCTGTACCGCCACGCTTTTGGGCCGCGGTGCTCCCGAAGGTTCGTGAGAAGCACTCGGATGCATACTTTCTGGGCGAGGTCATCCACGGTGACTACGACCGGATCGTCTCGGCCTCCACGTTGGATTCGGTTACCCAGTACGAACTGTGGAAGGCGATCTGGAGTGGCCTGAGCGAGAAGAATTTCTTCGAGCTCTCGCATGCGTTGGAGCGCCATAACGGCTGGCTCGACGCCTTCGTGCCCGCCACCTTCGTCGGAAATCATGACGTCAACCGCATCGCCAGCGTCATCGAGGACGAGCGACATCTGCTGCACGCGTTGGTGGTTCTGTTCACCGTGGGCGGTATGCCGATGATCTACTACGGCGACGAGCAGGCGTTCCGCGGTATCAAGGAAGATCGCGTCGGCGGTGATGACGAGGTGCGTCCCGAATACCCGGAGACATCCGAGGATCTGGCCCCGTACGGTTGGCCGGTCTACCGCGTGCATCAGGAGCTGATCGCAGTTCGGCGTCGCAATCCGTGGTTGTACTCCGCGCGCACCGAGACTCTCGAGCTCACCAACACCGCACTGCTCTACCGCGTGTACGCGGACGACAATTCGATGACGGTGGCGCTCAACCTCGGCGACGACGCGATCGACTACGCGGTCGAAGGTGCTGAGGTGATCGCGGGCGAGGCACACCTGGACGGCGGCAGGGTCACGGTGCCCGCGCACGGCTGGGCGATCGTCAGCTGAGTGCTCTGGCCGCCTTTGCGCGGTCGAAGAACGCCAGCAGATGCGGCAGCTGTTCGTCGGTCACGGTGAACTTCATACGGTCGCCCGAATAGCCGATGCTGCCGTCGGATGCTCGCAGACCGAGGACGATCTTGGTGCCGTCCCGCGTCGGCTTCGCGTCCACACCGAGCTGATCGACGTGCCACCGACAGCGCCCACCGGCCGCGATCCTCACGGCGGCGTCGAACGCTTCGACCGTGCGGTGGTCGAGTACAAAAATCACGTTCTCGTCGAGGCGATACTCCAGGTAGACGCGTTCGGCCATGGCGGCACAGTAACTTGTCATCGTCCTATTCGGGTATCTATCAACTGAGCTAGAGACCCGTATCGACGGCAATGCAGCGACCTGCCGAGCCCGGTGGGTACAGTCGAGCGCGACACGGGGTGCCCCCAGGGGCTGAGAACACACCCGTCGAACCTGATCTGGTTAGGACCAGCGAAGGGAATGTCGTGACGTTTCGGTATTCCTGTCTCTCGTGACGGTCCCGACCTCGAACGAGAGGCGAGGCGCATGAAAATCGACGAGCAGACGGTGTTGGTCACCGGCGGTGGGCGCGGACTCGGGGCAGCGATCGCTGCGGCGTTCGCCGGTCAAGGCGCACGTGTGGTGATCGACTATCGCACCAGCAAAGAAGCCGCCGAAGCGCTGGCCGACCGCCTGGGCGGAAATGCTTTCGCGGTTCAGGGTGATGTGACCGACGAGAGCGCGGTGGCCACGGTGTTCGACTCGGCCCGTGCGCATTTCGGCACTCCGATCACCACCGTCGTCAACAACGCATTGGCCGACTTCTCGTTCGACGGTGATGCCCGCCCCAAGGCCGACACCATCACCTGGGAGCGCTTCGACGCCCAGTTGCGTGGCAGCGTCCGCGCCGCGTTGCTCACCACTCAGGCTGCGCTGCCGGGAATGCGTGAGGCGGGCTTCGGCCGAATCATCAACGTGGGCACCAACTTGTTTCAGAATCCGGTGGTGCCGTACCACGACTACACGGCGTCCAAGGCCGCACTGCTCTCGCTGACCCGCACTCTGTCCGCGGACCTGGGCGTTGACAACATCACCGTCAACATGGTCTCGGGTGGACTGCTGCGCACCACCGATGCCAGCGCCGCGACCCCGGCCGAGGTGTTCGACTTCATCGCTGCCTCGACCCCGCTGCAACGCGTCACCACGCCGGAGGAATTCGCCGATGCTCTGCTGTTCTTCGCCTCCCCGTGGGCGCGGTCGGTGACCGGTCAGAACCTCGTTGTCGACGGCGGTCTGGTCAAGAACTGATATGCACCTCAACGCGTTTCTGTACGGCTGCGGACATCACAGTGCAGCGTGGCGGCATCCCGATTCGCGAGTGGAGGACCTGGGCAACATCGCGTACTACGAGGAACTTGCGCAGCTGGCCGAACGGGGAAAGTTCGACGCGGTGTTCTTCGCCGACGGGCATTCCGTTCGCGATCCGGCCGGCGCAGGAACCTGGTTTCTCGAACCGATCACGGCGCTGTCGGCCATGGCCAGAGCCACCACCCACATCGGTCTGGTCACGACTGTGTCGTCGACGTTCTACACCCCGTTCCATGCCGCGCGCATGCTGGCGTCGCTCGATCACATCAGCGGCGGCCGAGCCGGCTGGAACGTCGTCACCTCCATGTTCGACGCCGAGGCACGCAACCACGGGATGGATGTCATCCCGGCTCGTGAGGAGCGTTATGCTCGCGCCGAAGAGTTCGTCGATACTGCACTGGCGCTGTGGGATTCGTGGGACGCCGACGCGTTGACGCTCGATCGCGCCGGAGCGTATGCGGACCCGGCCAAGGTGCATGCCATCGATCACGACGGCAAACATTTTCGGGTCGACGGTCCGTTGACGGTGCCGCGTTCACCGCAGGGCAGGCCGGTGCTGTTCCAGGCCGGGGCGTCGGGGCCGGGTCGTGATCTCGCTGCGAAGTACGCCGAGGCCATCTATGCCGTCGCCTACGATCTCGTTGCAGCGCAGAGCTATTACGACGACGTGAAGGCGCGCATCGCCCACGCGGGCCGAGACAGTGCGGCAGTGGGAATCATGCCGGGTTTGGTGACGTACATCGGATCGACGATGGACGAGGCCCGACGCAAGAAGGCCGAACTGGATCAGCTGCTACCGACCGAGCAGTCACTGGCAATGTTGTCGACCTTCACCGGACAGGACTGTGCTGCTTGGGAACTCGATGAACCGGTGCCCCCGCTACCGCCGGCAGCAGAGTTCACCGGACCGCAGGGCCGCTACGAGACGATTCTGCGCATCGTCGAGAAAGACGCCCCCACCGTGCGTGAGTTGCTCGGCACGCTGGCTGCCGGCGGCGGGCACGCAACGATGATCGGCACACCGGAGTCCATCGCCGACGAGATGGAAACCTGGATTGGTCGCGGTGCCGACGGATTCAACCTGATGTGCCCGCGCTACCCGGATTCGCTCACGGAATTCGTCGATCAGGTGGTCCCTATCTTGCAGCAGCGCAGTCTCTTTCGTGCGGACTACACCACCTCGACGCTTCGCGGGCACCTGGCTCACTGAGCGGCCGGCCCGAAGACTCCTCGATCGACGAACGTCACCAGAGCGTCGAGACCGTCCTCGGGCGAGCCCTGCCACAGCCGCGCGAAATTCTCCGTCGCACCGCCGATCAGCATCGCGGTGGTGGCAGGAGGTGCCGGAAGCTCGACTCGTGCCTTCTCGAATGCGCTGAGGCGTTCGACCCAGGGCTCGAATTGAACCTGCGTGAATCTCTGCATCCGTTCGGCGAATTCTGGACTCACCAGTGCGGCGTCCCGAAGCGCATCGATCACAACCCGGTGCCGTGTCAGCAACTGCCAGAAGACCTCCAGATGTGGACGCATGGTGGGGTGCTCGCGAGCGGAAGGATCCTGCGCCGCGACGATGACGTCGGCGTCCTCACCGATCTGTTCGGCGAGGGCCAACAGCAACTCGTCCTTGCCCGAGTAGTGGTTGTAGAACGACCCTGCGGCCCGGCCTGCTTCCCGGGTGATGTCGACGATCTTGGTGTTGAGGTATCCGGACCGGGCGAAGACGGCGCGGGCGGCATTTTCCAGCTCGATGCGAGTCTGCTCGGCCTGGTGAGCGCGACCAGTGGTTGCCACCGCTGTTCCCCTTCCTGTTGACACCTCAACAGTCAGGCTACACACTGAATCAGGATTCAGTGAATGACCATTCGTCGAAAGGCCGGACATGAAGGCAGCAGTTCTGACCGAGTTCGGGGTGCCGACGTACACGGACCACGGCAACCCAGCACCTGCGGAGGGTTCGGAGGTGATCGACGTGGCGGCTGCAACGCTCAATGCCGTCGACATCGTCATTGCCGCCGGTACCCACTACCTCAGTCCGCGGTCGCTGCCGACGGTCATCGGCATCGAAGGCGCGGGTACCACGCAGGACGGACGCCGCGTCTACTTCTCACCGGCGCTCTCGCCCCACGGTTCGATGGCTGAGCAGACTTTGGTGCCGACGGCCTCGCTCATCGAACTACCCGACGGGCTGGATTTCTCGACCGCCGCGACACTGGGTAACGCAGGTCTGGCCGCCCTGATGCCGCTGACCCATGGGGCTCGAATGACGCCGGGGGAGAACGTCGTGATCCTCGGTGGCACCGGGGTGGTCGGGCGCCTCGCCGTACAGGCGGCGCGATTGCTCGGCGCAGGCTCGATCACGGTCGTCGGACGTGACGAGCACGCCCTCGAATCCACCCGTGAACTCGGGGCCACGGCCACGGTTGCCATCGGCGACAACAGTGTCGACGAGCTGAGCTCTGCTATTCGGCGGGCATCCTCCGGCGCTGATGTCGTTGTCGACTATGTCTGGGGCACAGTCGCTCTCGCGGCACTGCAAGCCGGCAACCGCCTCGTTCGTCTGGTGCAGATCGGTGACCGAGCCGGGGCCGACATCACCGTGCCGGCACAACTCATGCGCTCGCTCGGAGCAAGCATCGTCGGATTCATGCCGCTGCACTACGGACGGAGTGTCACCTCGCAGGCGTATCGCACCCTGGCCGACTGGGCTGTCGCAGGACAGATCGCGGTGGAGTACGAGAACATGCCACTGGCCGAGGTGGCGAGTGCATGGGAGCGCGCCCCACGCACCCGTCACAAGCTGGTACTGGTCCCCTGACCCATCAGCCCATCAGCCCAGCGAGTCGATGAATTCCGTTGTCAATCGCGCGATGTCGTCCGCATGGGAGATCGGCGACCAGTGTCCCGCCGGGATGTCGTTGCGCGTGAGGTTCTTGACCCACTTGCCGGTGTCGTCGTAGTGGTACGGCCGCACCGCGACGTCCTCGGTGTTGACGATGAGGTGCACCGGGATGTCGATGTACCGATCGCGCGGATTGGTCAGGATGGGAATGATGTTGGCGCGGTACAGGTTGGTGCCGTTGGTTGCGTCCGACCACAGCGTGGGGTTCTGCGTGACGAGCGTCGGATCGACGCCGGAAAATTCCTGGAGAAATGCCGGCCAGCCCTTGGCGAACTGACGCTTGATGCGCAGCGTCGACAGGCCGGGGATGTGGAAGGTGACGGTGTACCAGGACGCTCGCGTCTGGGCAAGGACCTGCTTGATGCCGGTGAGCGTGGGACGACGCAGGCGCGACTGCGACCACTTACCGAGGTGATCGAGGTTGGGTCCCGAAATCGATGTGTACGAACGGATTCGATCCTTCGCCTGCGGTTGAGCCGCGGCCTCCCATACTTCGACGGCACCCCAGTCGTGTGCGAGCACGTGAACGGGAGCGTCGGGACTGACCGCATCTGCCACGGCATAGAAGTCCGCCGCCAACCGGGCCAACTTGTACGCCGACTGCTCGGCGGGCACAGTGCTCTCGCCGGCGCCGCGCGAGTCGTAGCTGATCACCCGAAAACGGTCTTCGAGTTGCGGCACGATGTGGCTCCACAGTTCGTGAGTATCGGGCCACCCGTGAACGAGGACAATGGGTTCGCCGTCGGGGTTTCCGCTCTCGAACACCGCCAACCGAATGCCTTCGTTGACGACCGTCGTGCGAACTGCGTTGCTACTCACTGTCTTTCCGTTCTATAGATCGAGTACGAGACGGGCGCTTCGAGCACGCGAGACGCAGATGAGCATGTGATCGCGCTGCTCCTCTGGGGTCAATCGCGACTCCAGGTGTTCGGGCTCGCCGGAGAGCACACGCACCTTGCAGGTACCGCAGAAGCCCTGCTGGCACGAGTACGCGATATTGGGCTTCTGTTCCTTGACTGCGGTCAACACGGAGGCATCGGCAGCCACGTCGAGCACAGCGCCTGTGCTGATCAGCTGCACCTCGAACGGTGTGCCATCGAGGATCGGCGGCGGACCGAAGCGCTCGAAATGCAATGCGGTGGCAGGGCACTGGCGGAAGTCGCGGCGGACGGCGTCGAGCATGGGGGTAGGGCCGCAGCAGTAGACGGCACCGCCTGCGGGCGCGCGCTCGAGCAGTTCACCCTCGGTGGGGTACCCGTGCACGTCGTCGGTCCGGACGAACACGCGATCCGATTCCCAGCTCTCGATCTCGTCGAGAAAGGGCATCGTGTCCCGAGAGCGACCACAGTAGACGAATTGCCAGTCCATCCCGAGAATCCGTGCGGCACGCACCATCGCGATGATGGGCGTGATGCCGATCCCGCCCGCCACGAACAGCGCACTGCCCTCGGCGACGAAGGGAAAACCGTTCCGTGGGCCGCGGACGGTGACCTCGGTGCCGGGCTCGAGTGCATGCATCTCGATGGATCCACCTGCGCCGGTGGGGATTCGGCGCACGGCGATGCGGTAGCAACTACGGTCGGACGGATCGCCACACAGCGAATACTGCCGACGGCGACCCGACGGCAGATGTAGATCGAGGTGGCAGCCGGGATGCCAGGTCGGCAGTTGCTCCCCTGTCGGCGAGGCGAGGGTGAGAGCGGCGACGTTCTCGTCCTCGGCGATGATCTCGCGGTGGACGACCACCAACCGCAGCGCGGAATCGGGATTGTGGCCGGCTACCGCGTCGTCGTACTCCTTGCGGGCAGTCGCGTGCATGTAACCGTTGAGGAACGTTCCGAGCATCTGCATAGAGCGGTCGGCTCGAGGGCGTCCGCGCAGATCCGGTGGCGCGTCCTTGGGTAACAGCCGCGGAACGCGACGCGTCGAGAGCTTCACCGCGCCGCAGCCTGTGCGGCCGGGGACGATGCCAGGTAGCGCACGGCCTGAGCCGTCGAGCCTTCTTGACTCGGGTGATACGACTTCTTCAGGTAGCGAGACATACTGCGGCCGACGTGCGTCAGCGCCGGCAGCGTGCCGCGGCGAACAGACTTGCGCCACAGGGACGATCGGGGCTTGCGAACCGACTTCGGGGCGCTCTGCAGCTCGGGGTCGTTCTTCATCAGGAAGATGATGCCGCGCATCCAGATGTAGCCCATCAAAGGAACGACCACGACGAACGTGCGCAGTCGACGTACCTCCCGCTTGTCGAAGTAACGAAGGGTGTCGTACGCGACCGAGCGGTGTTCCACTTCCTCGGCACCGTGCCACCTCAGCAGATCGAGCATCGTCGGATGAATGCCGGCCCGGTCCAGACCGTCGGCGTTGAGTACCCAGTCACCGAGGAACGCCGTCACGTGCTCGATGGCGGCGATGAGGGCCAGACGCTCGACGAGGTTGTTCTTCGATCGCAGACTCGTCACCGAATCCGATCCGAGGACCTTGCCGAAGGCCCATTCCATCTGATCGGTGAACGGAGTGGGGTCGAGTCCGTTGTTCTGCAGATGCACGAGGACGCCGGTATGAGCCTCGGCGTGCACGGCTTCCTGCCCGATGAAGCCGATGACGTCGTCGCGCAGCTTCTCGTCGTCGATGTAGGGCAGGGCCTCTTTGAACGTGTCGACGAACCAGTGTTCGCCGGCCGGGAGTAGTAGATGCAGCACGTTGAGGACGTGCGTGGTGTACGGATCGCCGGGCACCCAGTGCATCGGCAGATCGCTCCAGTCGAACTTGACGTTCCTGGCCTGAAGCATCACTTCGCCCGGGTCCGATGCGACGGCGTTGCGCTCGTTCATCGAGTCGACCTCCTCCACGTCCACGATGTGGCCGATGCCACAGTGCGCAACTTAGTATAAACACCGGTTACATGTAAAAGGAACCATGTCGGTATCGAGTGAGAGACTTCTGTGATGACCGACCCCTCCCCAGCGGCTGTTCCCCCGAGCAGCGTGCCCGTGGCCTGGCCCACCGAGTGGCCCGTCGATGTGCGTCGAATCGCGGACGCCACGGTCGATGCCCTTGCTGCTGTCGTGGCGCAGGATCCGATCGCGTTCGACGAGGCCGTCGAACTGTTGGACCGCTCGGACGCGGCCAAGGCCGGGAACGTGCATGCGGAGATGGTACGGAGTTTGCTCGAAGAGGTATACAGCGATGGTTTGACCGGGGAGAACGTTCAGGAAGTTCTCGGCCGAACCGTCCGCGGAGCCGACTGGCTCCCGAGCGTGGACATCGCCGGGTTCGTCGAGGTACTCACCGGCGCGCTGGGTGTGACGGACGTCGACGAGCAGTCACGTTCGCGGCCGCGGCCTGCCCATGCCCTGTTGGTGGTGGCGGATCTGCTCGCGATTCGTCGAAGCCGCGCCGAGACGTATGTGCGCCGCGCACTCGCCGAGATTCACCGCGCGCAGACAATCGAGATGCCCTAGTGAGATCTTCGCCTGTATTGCTTGGACGCTAGAGAGGCGAAGAAAGCGCTACCGACGCCGACGACGAACTCGAAGTTATGGACACATTCCGTCGGATTTTCGTCCTCAACTTCGAGTTCGCGGCCGCGGTGGCAGCTACCGATGCAGGATGTTTGCCCCGGCGACCACGGCTCTGATGGACGACAGGGTTGCGTCGGGCTCGATGGACATCGACCATTCGCGGCGACCGTCGTGCTCGGCCAGGACGAAGGTGGCGGTCTCTTCGCCGATTGGCTGCTGGTGGAACGACAGGATCTCGATACGGAATCCGGCGTCGTGGAGCATCGATGTCAACGCCTCGATCGGTCCGTATGTTGTTGTGGCACAAGCGAAGATGGTTTCACCGATGCCGAAGGTGGCGTCGAACGACGTCTTGCCTCCGGTGGCCCCAGTTCCGGACCAGGAGCCCAGCCGGAGAGGCCCGGTGGTGGGCGAGAAGCGGTCGACGAAGGCCGTCCACGACATGTGTTGCCCGGAGATCTCGTCGCGCATCGTGCGCGGCAGGGCGCAGCCGAAACGGGCATGGAACGGATCTGTGGCGAAAGTCGAAGCAAGTGAATTCATGAGGGTGGTCCTGGCGAATGTGAAGGGAGGACCGAGAGAGCACGACGACCCGCAGCGAGGGGTCGGTCCGAATCAGACCCCGCTACGGCGGCGTACTACGAGAATGCGCTTCACGGAGCCGACAGTAGCCCCGGCCTCGGCCGTCCCGCAAGTATCGAATGAATACGGATCTCTAGGACACGAGCTAGATGTCCGCATATATTGCACGATTCGTTGTAACTTTGGCCCCATGGACCCCGTGCGTAACCCTTACGCTCCCGGCGCAGGCCAGCGCCCACCCGAGCTCGCCGGTCGAAAGAAGCAGCTCGACGCCTTCGATGTCGTGCTCGAACGCATCACCCGCGGCAGGCCGGAACGCAGTGTCGTTCTCACCGGGCTGCGCGGCGTCGGGAAGACGGTGTTGCTCAATCAGCTCCGATCCGCGGCCATCGCGCGCGGATGGGGAACCGGGAAGATCGAAGCTCGTCCCGACCAGGAACTGCGCCGGCCCCTGTCGTCGGCGCTGCACATGGCGGTACGCGGCATTGCGGCCTCGCATCGTGACCCCGAACGCGTCGACGAGTTTCTCGGCGTCCTCAAGGCCTTCGCGCTGCGCGCCACCGCCGACAAGGGGATGCGCGAGCGGTGGCAACCGGGCATCGACGTCCCGGCGAAGACCGGCCGCGCCGACTCCGGCGACATCGAGATCGATCTCGTCGAACTGCTGCTCGACGCCTCCGCGCTGGCCGGCGACGTGGGTGTGGGTATCGCCATCTTCATCGACGAGATGCAGGACCTCGGTCCCGCAGACATCTCCGCACTGTGCGCGGCCTGCCACGAACTGAGCCAGGACACCGCGCCGCTGATCATCGTCGGGGCCGGACTACCGCACCTACCGGCTGTGTTGTCGGCATCCAAGAGTTACTCCGAGCGCCTGTTCAGCTACCACCGAATCGGCAGGCTCGAGCGTGCCGCAGCAGATCTCGCATTGATCGCGCCGGCCGACCGCGAGGATGTCGAATTCACCGCCGAGGCACTCGACGCGCTGTACGCAGCCGCCGATGGCTACCCCTACTTCGTGCAGGCCTACGGCAAAGCGACCTGGGATCTCGCCGCCGACAGCCCGATTTCCGCCGAGGACGTGCGTGTTGCCGCTCCGACAGCGGAGGAGGAATTGGCCGTCGGATTCTTCGGTTCGCGCTACGAACGCGCGACGCCCGCCGAACGCGAATACATGCGCGCGATGGCCGAACTGTCTGTGGAGGACGGTTCGGTGCCGACCTCGGCCGTGGCCACCGAGCTCAAACGCAAGCCGGCATCGCTGTCGCCTGCCCGCGACGGCTTGATCAAGAAGGGCCTGATCTACTCGGCCGAGCGCGGCACGATCGCGTTCACCGTGCCGCATTTCGGGCGCTACCTGAGAGCGCAAACCGACGAGCCCGCCGCGGTCTGAGGCGTCGACGCTACGACTGCGCGCGCGCCCCGGTCAGCTTCTCGAGGCGACGGACCGCTGTGCGGTCGGTGCGGTCGACGTTGACGAGGCTCGGGTCGCCGTCGTAGAAGTCCATCAGGCGCTGATCCATCACCTTGCGCCACAAGGGCGGAACCATCGAGCAGAAGATCATCACCGCGTATCCGGCCGGGAGTTGCGGAGACTCGTCGACGGTTCGTAGTGCTTGGTAGCGGCGCACCGGATTGGCGTGATGGTCGCTGTGGCGTTGCAGGTGGTAGAGAAACAGGTTGCTCCACAGGTGATCGCTGTTCCAGCTGTCCCGGTGCGAGGGCTTGGCGTAGCGACCGTCCGGACGCCTGGTGCGCATCAGGCCGTAGTGCTCGAGGTAGTTCGCTGCCTCGTACAGGACGATGGCGATGGCGGCTTGAATCAGTAGGTACGGCAACACGATCCAACCGAACACTGCGATCAGTACCCCGAACAGAACGATGCTCATCGCGGCCGCGTTGAAAAGGTTGTTGCGCAACGTCCACGGTGACGAGCCCGACCGCGCGAGTCGACGGGTTTCGAGATCCCAGGCCGAATGCAGACCGTGGAACATCGTGCGTGGCAGAAACTTCCAGAACGTTTCACCGAACTTGGCCGACGCCGGATCCTCTGGGGTGGCGACGCGCAGATGGTGGCCGTGATTGTGCTCGACGTAGAAGTGGCCGTACAGCGTCTGCGCCAGAGTGACTTTGGAGAGCCACCGCTCGACGTTCTCGCGCTTGTGTCCCAGTTCGTGCGCGGCGTTGATGCCGACGCCGCCGACGACGCCCACGGTGACGGCCAGGCCGATTCTCTCCGGTGTGCCGAGTGGGCCGTGGGCCCACAGGTAACACGCGGCCACCAGGCCGGCGTATTGCAGCGGCAGGAAGAGGTAGACACACCACCGGTAGTACTTGTCCTTGTCGAGTGCTGCGAGAGCCTCGTCGGGTGGATTGCTGCGATCGACGCCCGCGAACTTGTCGACCAGGGGCAGCGCGATGCCCATGATCATCAGCCCGAGTGCCCAGAATGCGCCGGGTCCGAGGAGTGACACCAAGCCCCACGCCAGGAACGGGCTCAGCGGAATCGTCAGGCCGAGTGGCCAGAGATAACGCTTGGGATCGCGCCACTTCGGCGAGGCCCCTGCGGCGTCCTTGTCGGGCATGCGTGAACTCACTCCTGGTTTTCGAGGCTGCCCACGCGGTACGAGGGGGTGCGGTGGTGGTCTGTCACAAGTACATCGCCACGCGTCTGAGGATAGTTACCTAAACGAATCTATGGGGTTCGAGCGATGGGCCGTCGAAGGCGTGGCGGTCCTTGTACGGTGACCGAATGCAGCATGTCGAGTCGTCGTTCGCCGGGGTACACGGAACTCGCATCGTCTACGACGTCTGGACCCCGGACGTCGCCGCCGATAATCCGCCTACCGGCGTTCTGGTGCTGGCCCACGGCCTGGCCGAGCACGCAGGACGGTACCGACACGTGATCGAGCGGCTCGGCTCGCTCGGCCTCGTCGTTTACGCACCCGACCACCGCGGGCACGGACGTTCCGGTGGCAAGCGAGTCTCCTTGGCGAAATGGTCGGACTTCACCGACGACCTGCACACACTGTTCTCCATCGCGGCTGACGAGCACCCCGGCAGCCGCAGATTCCTTCTCGGACACAGCATGGGCGGTGCCATCGCGCTGTCCTACGCCCTCGACCATCAGGGCGATCTGGACGCCTTGATGCTCTCCGGGCCTGCGGTCAACCCGTCCGTGGGCCAGCCGAAAGCACTGGTCGCCGTGGGTGCCGTACTCGGCAGGTTCCTGCCGTCGCTGCCGGTTCTGAAACTCGACCCCAACGACGTCTCCCGCGACAGGGCCGTCGTCGACGCCTATGTCGCCGATCCGTTGGGCTATCACGGCAGCGTCACGGCCGGGCTTGCTGCAGCACTGTTGCAGGAGAGTCGTACTTATCCCGCCAGATTGCCGTCCCTGACGATTCCGGTGTTGTTGCAGCACGGAACCGCGGACCGGTTGGCCGACGTCTCGGGCAGCCAGCTGATCGCCGAGCTGGCGGGATCCGAGGACCTGACGTTGAAAACCTACGACGGGCTGTTCCACGAAGTCTTCAACGAGCCGGAGCAGGAACGCGTGCTCGACGACCTGATCACGTGGTTACGGCCGCGGGTCGGCGGCGGGGCTGTAAGTTCCTGACGGGTCCAGCGGAAGAACGGGGTTACGACCATGGCCAGACGAGCGCTCGTATTGGGCGGCGGCGGTGTAGCGGGCATTGCGTGGCAGACAGGCGTCCTTCTGGGACTGGCCGAGGCCGGGGCCGATGTCAGCGACGCCGAGATGCTGCTCGGAACGTCGGCCGGTTCTTCGGTGGCAGCTCAGATCTCGAGCGGTACCCCGGTATCGGAATTCTTCGAGCGTCAGGCGGACGAGTCGAAGCAGGACAACGAGCCGCACGCCGAGGCCACCATCGACGAGCTCGTCACCATGTTGGCCCGCGCTGCCCAGAACTCGGACGGCAGTGCCCTCGACACTCGCAGGCGTATCGGTGCCGAAGCTCTGGCGGCATCGACGATCACCGAACGGGAACGACGAGCGATCATCGCCCGCCGACTGACGAAGCACTCGTGGCCCGACCGCGATCTGCGGATCGTCACCGTTGATGCCATGACGGGACGCCATCGAGTACTGGACCGGGGATCGGGCGTCGAGCTGATCGACGCCGTGGCCGCGAGCTGCGCTATCCCGGGCATGTGGCCGCCGGTGACGATCGGCGATCACCGCTACGTCGACGGCGGTATCCGTGCGAGCGAAAACGCCGATCTGGCGGTGGGCTTCGAGAAGGTACTGGTGCTCAAGGTCGGCGCACTCGACCTGGAAGGCGACCCCTTCGAGGTCGAACGCGGGAAATTGGTCAAGGGTGGCTCGAAAGTGGAAGTGATCGTCCCCGACCAGGATTCGTCGGCTGCGATCGGACCCGACCCCACCGACATCGCCGTGCGGGCGGCGGCTGCGATAGCGGGCCGGGCGCAGGGCACCGCCATCGCCGAGCGTATCGCCGAATTCTGGGTGGGCTGAGACCCGAACGGGATTCAGCCGAACAGGGCCGCGCCGTTGCTCCAGCACACGGCGCGGACCCACTCGTCGCCGAGTCCGAGACGGCTGACCGCCTGTAGCGCGTCCAGGTAGGGGTACGGGATGTTCGGGAAGTCGCTCCCGAACAGAATGCGATCCTGCAGGTCCAGCAGCCGCGGCATCTCGTGCCGGGGAAACGGCGCAGCGGCTTCGGAGAAATCCGTGAAGGCCATGGTGGTGTCCAGGCGTACGTTCTCGTATCGATCGGCCAGATCGAGAAATTCGACGTACTCGGGCATGCCCATGTGCGCGACGATCAGCGGTAGCGTCGGAAACCGCTGCAGCAGAGCGGCGATCGGCTCGGGGCCGGTATACGAGCCGGGTGCCGGTCCGGAGCCGCAGTGGATGACCACCGGAATCTGCGCATCCGAAATGGTGCCCCAGACGTCGTCGAGCAGCGGGTCGTTGGGCGAGTAGTTCCCGACCTGGATGTGCGACTTGAAGATTCGGGTTCCGTTCGTCACCGCCTGCTCGACGTATTGCGTTGCTCCGTCCTCGGGATAGAACGTCGCAGTCTGCAGACAATCGGGGGTGCGGGCCGCGAAGTCGGCACCCCAGGAGTTCAGCCAGGCCGCCATCGCAGGTTTGTGCGGGTAGATCATCGACGTGAATCGCCGCACGCCGAACCCTCGAATCACCTGCAGCCGTCGGTCTTCGGCGAAGCGGTACGAGATGGGCCAGACGCTGCCCGTCAGCGGGCCTGCGCTGTCGAAGTAGCTCCACACCTTGTCCATCACGTTCTTCGGCATGAAATGCGTGTGGACGTCGAACAGTCCGGGCAGCGACAACTCGGTCCAGAACGCGACGATGCGTTCGGTCTCCTCCGCGAGTTCGGCGTCGGAGCGAGGGTGCTCAGCGTGCGACATGCGCGTCGAACCACTCGAGGGTCTTGGTCCACGCGTCGCCTGCGGCTGCGGCATCGAACACGGCAGGGCGGTCGTCGCAGTGAAAGCCGTGCTTGCCGTGAGGGTATCGGGTGATCTCGGTGTCGACCGGTGCCGTGGCGGTGATCTCCCGCAGTGTCTCGACGTCCTGGAACGGAATGCCCTCGTCCAGATCTCCGAAGAAGCCGTGCCACGGTGTCTGGAGAGCGTCGCCCACCGAGGCCATCGCGGGATAACCGAAGCGGCCCTTCGTGATTCCGCCACCGTAGAACGTGGCGGCCGCACCGAGTTGCCGTCGAACCGCGGTATGGAAGGCCACGGTCCCGCCCATGCAGAAGCCGACGATCGCGATGGACGAGGGCTCGAACCCCAGTTCGGACAGCGCACTCGCTGCTGCGTCCACGTCGGAGTCCACCTCGTCCGCCTCGAGTTTCCCGATGGCCGCCATGGCGGAATCCATGTCCGAGTAGTCGAACACGGTCACCCCCTCCTGCCGGTGGAACAGATGCGGAGCCACGGCTACCCAACCCGCCGCAGCCGCGCGGTTGCAGACGTCGACGATGTGGTCGGTGACCCCGAAGGCTTCTTGGATGACGATGACGCCGCCGCGGGCGGTGCCGTCGGGCGAGACGACGGTGAGGGGAGTGGTGTTCACCCCTCGATTGGAGCACATCACCAGGAGTGGATGCCGGTAGCGGCGGTGAGTACGGCAGTTTGTACCGTGGCAGGCAGGGAACGATCCCGACCGAGAGGACATTTCATGCGCGCGGTACAGATCTCCAGTCTCGACGGACCCGATTCGGTGACCGTTGCCGATATCGACGAACCCACCGCGCGTGACGGGTCGGTGGTCATCGAGGTCAGGGCCGCGGGCGTCGCGTTTCCCGACGCGTTGCTCACCCGTGGGCTGTACCAGTACAAGCCCGAGTTGCCGTTCGTTCCGGGCAGCGAGATCGCCGGCATCGTTCGGTCGGCTCCGGCGGATTCCGGCTTCTCGGCCGGAGACCGCGTGGCAGCGTTGACGGGGCTCAGCGACGGTATGGCGGAGGTCGCCGTCGTCTCGCCCGACACGGTGTTCGCATTGCCCGAGTCCGTGTCGCTCACTGCGGGCGCGGGCTTGCTGTTCAACGATCTGACGGTGCACTTCGCGTTGCGCGAGCGCGGCCGCTTGGCGCAGGGCGAGACGGTGCTGGTGCACGGCGCGGCCGGCGGGATCGGAACCTCCGCTCTGCGAATGGCTCCGGTACTCGGGGCAGCACGGGTGATCGCAGTGGTGAGCTCGGAAGCAAAGGCAGACATCGCGCGCGCCGCCGGAGCCACCGACGTCGTACTGGTCGACGGCTGGAAGGACGCGGTCAAGGAGCTGACCGGCGGCCGTGGCGTCGACGTGGTCGTCGATCCGGTGGGCGGTGACCGGTTCACCGACAGCATCCGTTCGCTCGCGCCCTCGGGCCGAATCCTGGTGCTGGGCTTCACCGGTGGCGAGATCCCGACCGTCAAGGTCAACCGTCTACTGCTCAACAACGTCGATGTCGTCGGCGTCGGCTGGGGTGCGTGGTGGATGACGCGCCCGGGCTACCTGGCCACCCAATGGGCCGAGATCGAGCCACTGCTCGCGGACGGTTCGCTCGTGGCTCCCGAGCCGTCCGTCTTCCCCGTCTCCGATGCGGCAGCAGCGATCGCCTCGCTCGAAAACCGAACGGCAGCAGGGAAAGTAGTACTCGACTTCAGTCTGTGATCGGGTGCACGGGCTGCCGGATCACTCCGGCAGCTCGATGCCCCGTGCCTCGGACAGCGCCGCGATCTCGGCGGGAAAGACGTTCTTGAACACGAACGGGTCGGTGCCCAAAGCCCAGTTCGGTGCGAGTTCGATGGCGTACCTCTCGAAGTAGCCGAGCTGCTTGGCTACCAGGATCAGTTCCTCGGGGCTGGACGTCTTGTACTGCTTGCCCATGCCGACCAAGGCTCGGATGAAGTCCGCCAGGCTGAAGTGGGCGAGGGTGGTCGAGAGCATCGGCGCGAACACCGACTGCAGAATCGCGCCGACCTCGGCGTCCGAACCCATCTGCGGGGCAACGATTCCCAGGCGTTTGACGGTACCGGCGAGGCGAGTGAAGTCGCCGTCGATGACCGTGGCGTGGAAGAGGTCGAGCAACAACGCGCGCCACTGCTCGTCCACCTCGCCCATGACGCCGAAGTCCAGAAAGGCGACTCTGCCGTCGTCGAGCACCCAGACGTTTCCCGCGTGCACGTCGCCGTGGAACAGGCCGTGCAGGACCAGGGCTTCCATCCAGACCTTGGCGGCACGGCGAACGATCAGCTCCGATTGCTGACCGGGCCGGTACCGATCCAGCGGCGAGCCGTGCATGCGTTCCATGCAGATCACGCGGCCACCGCAGTAGTCGAGAAACACCTCGGGTGCGGTGACGTACTTGTTGTCGCCGAATGCCCCGATTGCGCTGCGAAAGCTGTGCTGGCGCTTGGCTTCCACTGCGCTGTCGAGTTCTGCGAACGTCGCGGCGTGCAGGTCGACGATGATGGCCGACGCGTTGGCCGTGGCGAAGAACGGAATGAACTTCTCGAGACCGCGCGCGATGAGATACGCGATTCGCAGGTCGATCTTCATGCGGTGGTAGATGCCTCGCCGCTGCACCTTCATGACCACTTCGCGGCCGTCGTCGCGGCGCACACACAGGTGCACCTGGGCGACCGACGCCGACGAGAGAGGTACGTCGTCGAACGAGGAGAACAACTCGTCGACGCTCCGGCCCAGGTCTGCCTCGATCACCGCGCGGGCCTGCGACCCGGGAAACGGCGGCACCTCGTCCAGGCATCGCAGACAGGTGTCGGCGAGGACCTTGGGAAACAGTCCGGGCGACGAACCCATCAGTTGCCCCACCTTGACGAAGGTGGGGCCGAGCACGAAGAACGCGTCGACGACGGCCTTGGAGGCGTGAACCGGCCAGCCGCGCCGCGGCGCACGAACCCAGCGGCCGATGGCGATGAACTGAAAGTACGTCAGCACCGATCCGATCACGATGAGTCGCAACAACTCTCGTATCCCGAAGGTCTTCAGCTCGGGTGCCGGCTTCGGCGTCGTGTCGTCAGGTGTCATGCGTGCACTCCCGCCGACACGCGTGCGGCCGAGGCTTCGAGTCGAGCTAGCACCCGGTCGAATCGTGTGGCATCGTCGAAAGCCCTCGCCAGCACCAACGCCCCCTGGATTCCGGCCACGATCTCTTCGGCCAGCTCGGCCGCCGAGTCGCCGTGTCCGAGCCGCTGCAGCACCGGAGTGAGTGCCTCGATCCACTGGGTGAAATGCGCGGCGACGCGGCTGGAGAAAGTGGCACGCTCGAGCCCGAGCGTGAACGCGCCGAACAGGCATACCAGGCGATTGGACCGAAAATAGCGGGCGGTCTGCTCGAACATGTCGTGGGTGGTCGACGCCGCGTCGTCTCCGTGCCGCAGCGGCTCGAAGACGTTGTGGTGGAACCACAGCTCGACGTCGTCGAAGACTGCCTCGGCCATTTCCTGCTTTCCCCGCGGAAAGTAATGGTAGAGACTGCCTTTTCCGAGTCCGGTGCATCTGCTGATGACCGCGAGGGACGACCCGTCGAACCCATGGTCGCGGAACACTCCTGCGAGTATCGGCACCACGTCGTGGCGATCGCTCATGAGCCGGTACTGTACCAATCGGTACAAGCCCGGTGCATCGGGGTGGCCGGAGTGGAGCCTGCGGAATGACCCAGCTCTCCGGAGTGGAGCCTGCGGAATGACCCAGCTCTCCGGAGTGGAGCCTGCGGAATGACCCAGCTCTCCGGAGTGGAGCCTGCGGAATGACCCAGCTCTCCGGAGTGGAGCCTGCGGTGAATACTGCAGTGGTGAAGCGATCCACAGTTCTGGCCGCCGCGGCGTTTCTCGTCGGTGGGTGTACCTATCTCGCTGCCGAAGCGATTTCGGCGCGTGGCTGGACCGACCGACCGTACAGCTACGCGCGCAACAACATCAGTGACCTCGGCATCCCTGATCTGTCGCCGCTGCATACGGTGATGAATGCCGGCTTCGTGGTGGACGGGGCTCTGTTCGCCTTGGCGGGTCTGGGGCTGTCGGTGTTGTTCGAGGGGCGAGCTCGCCGGCTCGTGGCAGGTACGTCCCTCGTGCACGGGGTCGGCAGCATCGTCGTCGGGCTGGCGCACGCGTCGGTGAACGGGGCCTCGGCGTCGCATGCGGTCGGTGCCGGGATGGCGATCGTCGGCGGAAACCTCGTCCTGCTCACGGCCGCACGGTACGGCGGACGCGTCGGCGCACCTCGCTGGTACACGACGGCCAGTGCTGCGGCCGGTGTTGCGGGGCTGGCCGGTTTCGCACTGTTTCTCGCCGACACCGGCATCCTCGGCGGCGGAGCGTTCGAGCGGATTTCCGTCTACACCATCATCGGATGGGAGATCGTCACCGGCGCAGCACTTCTCGCGCGGGCCCGGCTATCGAAAGTTCGGTGACTCCTTGGCGAGGAAAGCCCGTACGCCTTCTCGGCCGTCGGCCGAATCGAAGGCTTCCTCGAACACCGGCAGTGCGCGTCGTGCCGGTTCGTGTGGTGACTGCCCGAACGTGAGCGCGAGAGCTCGTTTGTTCGCGTGCACGGCCGATCGGGACTTCGCGGCCAGCACGTGTGCCAGGTCCAGTGCCACCGACAAGGACCCACCGCGTGGAGCCACCCGGTTGATCAGACCCCATTCCAGAGCTGTCTCGGCAGAGATGGGCTCGCCGAGCAGTACGAGTTCGGCTGCGCGCGACTGACCCACGCGCCGCAACGCCCGCATGGTTCCGCCACTGCTGGGGACGAGCCCGAGATCGATCTCGGGCAAGCCGAGGCGGGCACCTGCGTCGGCGACGACGAGATCGCAGCACAGCGCCATCTCGAGCCCGCCGCCCAGGGCGAACCCGTCGATGGCTGCGACCGTCGGGAGCGGTAGGTCGGCCAGTAATTCGAGGGTCGCGTTCTCGACGTTGCTCTTACGTTCGAGGACGTCGCCTGCCGCCTGCATCGCGGGCATTTCGGAGATGTCCGAACCGGCACTGAACACCCGGTCGCCGGTCAGCACGACGGCCCGGACGGAGGAGTTCTCGGACAGCTCGCGAAGCATCGCCCGCAGACGGCGCGTCGCAGGCTGGGTCAGGGCGTTCACCGGGGGGTTGCTCAGCGTGATCTGTGCGACGGCCTGGTGTGGAAAGGACAGGACGGGTGACGACTCGGTGGGCATGAAAGAACCGTAGAGCGTTGACCTGGCGATTGGGAGTCTGCCACGACGGCATGTACCGTGGGTATCACCCGACGCGGGGTGGAGCAGCTCGGTAGCTCGCTGGGCTCATAACCCAGAGGTCGCAGGTTCAAATCCTGTCCCCGCTACTACGAAGATCAGGCCCGGCACCGATGGTGCTGGGCCTGATCTCTTTTCTGGGTTGGCCTGGTCCCGGTCTCGTCAGGGCTGAAGCCTGAATTGCACGACAGCGGTGACGTTTTCGATCGCATCGTCGAGCGCCTTCAATCGCGACGGGGCGTCCGGTGCCGACAGGATGTCGAGTCGGTCGGACTGGCCCATCGGGATCAACGAGGCCAGCGACCAGATCTTCTCGGCGGCCGAGATCGGCAGGCTCAAGAAGTCCGGCACACCCGGTGTCACGATGTTCTCCGAGGATTCGAGCCGACCGATCATCTCGTACAGATCCTCTACCTTGGCCCAGGTGGCGGCGAACTGTGTGTCGGCGATGACGGCATCGACGTCTGCGTCGGGCCAAGCGCGGACGTCGGCCAGTGGATAGGGGTCGTCCGGGAGCCATGCGTCGATGCGGATCCGTTCACCGCCGACGCATTCGAGCAGATACCTGCCGTCTCCGATGGCCTCGTGACCGATGATGTGGGCGATCGTCGCCACATCGTGTCGGACGTCGCCGCCGCCTGCCTCGTGCCCCCGGGCAATGAGAACGACGCCGAAACGGGGATCGTCCATCTTCAGACAGTCCTGTACCAGTGCCTGGTATCGAGGCTCGAAGATGTGCAACGGGAGACGTTCGCCCGGCAGCAACACGCTGCCGAGCGGGAACATCGGGATGACGCTCACGGGCGCTGCAACGGCATGACTGCCGGGGTGATCTCCGTCGGCGCGCCGGTGTCCGCGTCGCTCGAGTCGGTGAGATTGGCGGCCAAGAACTCGTCCAGCAGCCGGAAGAAGAAGTCCGGCTCGTCGAGCTGCGGGAAGTGGCCGGCGTCGGGAAAGATCTCGACGCGACTGTTGGGTACCTCGCGTCGGATGTTGTCCGCATGCTTGGCGGGAATCATGCGGTCCTTGCCGCCCCAGATCAGCAGCGAGGGAATGGACTCGAACTTCTCGAAATGCTGCTTGGCACTGACGGTTTGGCCGCGAGGACCCACGACGGCCCGCGTCGACGCCAGAAATGCCTCCCGCGTCGACCGGTCTGCGACCGATCGGAACGAGCGCCACGTCTCGGCCATGCTGGGGCCGGGCTCTACCGGAACCCCCCACTTGCCCAGTTGAGCCAGCACACCTTCGGTGTTCCTGCGGAACCAATCCGAGGCCAACATCGGAAGCACCAGTTCGCTGCCGGGTAGCGTCGCGGCCTTGAGTAGCAGGCTCACCTCCGGGCCGAGTCCACCGCTGCTGACCAGCACGAGGCGATCGACCCGTTCGGGAAAGAGGTACGTCATCTGCATGACGATGCCGCCGCCGAGCGAGTGGCCGACCAGTGGTGCCGAGTCGATGTTCAGGTACTCCATCAGGTCGCGGATGGTGGCCGCGTGCGAACTGAGCGAATAGTCTCCGGACGGTTTGTCGGAATCACCGTGCCCGAACAGGTCGGGTGCGATCACCCGATACTCGGCCGACAGCCGCTCGATCTGCGGGCCCCAGGACTTGTGCGATCCGAGCAGCCCGTGGACGAGAATCACGGGCGGCCCGTCGCCGACGTCGACGTACCGCAAGACGTCCTTGTGTAGTTCCACCGACTGCAGTTCGTACGATGCGCTCATGGTCGACCTCCCTGTCTCGGTTCGGGCCGGTGGCTCGGCTGATTAGCCGTCCGGCACAAACGTACAAGCTGTGCCGCCACCGCGACAGGCCATCGCGGTCGATATTCCAGGTCAGCGCGCGTTGTCGACGGTGTCGTCGATGATCTCGGCCAGTTCCTTCGCCATCGGCCCGCGCAACATGTTCGCGTGGTGGCCGGTGATATCGACGAATGTCAGCTCGCCGTGAGCGACTGCTCGCCACGACCGGAGGTCCATGACGTTCTCGGTGGTGCGAACCACAGTCATCGACCCCGACCACGGAGTCGGCACATGCTTGTTCAACGCCACGTACCCGATGCTCGCGAACACCAACCATTCCATGGTCGTCGGATACCGCAGCAGCCCAGCGAATTGCATACGCAGCCACAGCGCGGCCGTACCGACACGACCCAGATGGAAGCCGGCATCTTCTCTGGTCGGTGCAGGCGGCGCTGCCGGGACAGACGTCCCCCCGGGAAGCCGGTCGAGGAGATGACGGAACAGTCGGGTGTCCAGGAGTAGCAGATGCGGGGTACCGACGCCGGAATCCCTGATCCTCTCTGCCATCGCGATGGCGATCCAGCCGCCGAGCGAGTGGCCGACGAGATGGAACGGGCCGTCGGGGGCCACCGTGCGGATCGCGTCGACATACCGTGACGCGGTGGCTCTGATGGTCCGGTCCGGTCGCCCGCGTTTGCCTCGGCCGTGTGCCTGCAGGGCATACACGGGACGGTCGGCGTCGAGGTGCTTGACCAGATCGAGAAACGCCATCGCGCCCACGCCGGCACCACCGATCAGGAAGATCGGAGCTCCGGTACCCCCGGTGCGCAGCGGGACCAGAACGTCGTGGACACCGGACGAGCGCCGACGTGCGGCGGCGGCGTCGCGAAGCCGAGCGTCGACGGTGGTCGCCAGCGTTCGCACGGTGGTCGACGCGAACACGTCCTGCGGATCGAGTTCGATCTTCAGGTTCTCGCGCAATTGGGCGAGCATCGCCGTCATGGTCAGCGAGTTGCCACCGAGTTCGAGGAAATCCTCGTCCCGCCCGATGGCGTCCAGTCCGAGTGCAGTGCGAGCGGACTCCGCGACGATGTATTCGGTGGGGCCGACCGCGGTGCGTTCGACGCGTCGGTCGGACGGCTCGGGCAGTGCTCTGCGGTCGATCTTGCCGCGTTCGTTGCGGGGCATGGCGTCGAGCGCGACGATGTGGGTGGGCACCATCCATTCCGGCAGGGTTCGGCGCAGGGCGGCCCTGATGTCGGCCTGGCTCGCCCGGACGGTGCGGTCGGAGCAGATGTAGGCGACGAGGTCGGTATCGGCTCCGGATCTCCTACCGATCACCACGGCATCGTCGATGTTCGGGAGCGCGCGCAGTGCCGCCTCCACCTCGGCCGGTTCGACGAGGTAGCCGCGTACCTTGACTGCGTCGTCGATGCGCCCGGCGAGCTGCAATGTTCCGTCCTGATCGAACCGGCCCAAGTCGCCGGTGCGATAGCGGAACAGGCCGTCGCCGAGGGCAGCGAATTTCTCCGACTCCACGCCGACATCCTCGAGATAGCCGTCGGCCAAGCAGGCCGACGTGACCCGTACCTCGCCGATGACGTCGGGTTCGCACGGGGAGCCGTCGGCGGCGACGACCTCGACGAGTTTTCCCGCGACGGGAGTGCCCGCGGGCAGAAAGCCGGACGGTAGCGCACTGCCGACGGGGTACTCGCTGAACGCGACGGCCCCGGCCTCGGTGGTCGCGTACCAATTCACGAGTGTGGCTCGGTTGTCGGAAGCCAGGCGGAAGCGGCGCGCGTCGTCCGCGTGCAGAGATTCTCCGTACGTGGTGACGACGCGCAGCGTGGGTACGGTGACCTGGCCCGCGACGGCGCGTAGCAGCGACGACGAGCAGTGCAGCGTGGTCAGCGAATGCTCCGCTACCCACTCTGCGATGCTGCCGACCGTGCCCGATCGAGGGTCGCGGCAGTGGACGGTGGCACCGCTGAGCAGCCCGGCGAACAAAGTGTTCAGGCCCGCGCCGAAACTGACCGGAAGGGCATCGCCGACGCGATCGTGGGTGCCCAACCCCAGCGCGGTCGACACCTCGTACGCCTTGGTCAGGCACATGCGATGACTGAGTACGACGCCCTTGGGCGTACCCGTGGATCCGGACGTGTAGTTGATCACCGCGGTGTGGCCGCCCGAGACCGTCGGCAGTGGAACGCAGGAATCGACCGCCGCGTCGACGGCCGCCGCGTGCAGGATCGAGGCCCTCGCCTGTTCGACGATGCGGTCGCGGCGCTCGGGGGGTAGTTGCGGATCCAGCGGAACCAACGGATGGCCTGCGGCGATGACGGCCAGCATCAGGACGATCGAGTCGACCGACGTGTCCGCCTCGACGGCAAGGGGCCGATGATCCGACGGGCGCAGGGCAGCAATCTTGCGAGCCTGCGAGTACACGCGATGCAGCAGCTGGTCGAAAGTCAATGACGTCCCCGCCGCGTGCAACGCGGCCGCATCCGGCATGGCGTGGGCTACCTCGCGGTAGCGCGCCATCAGCGTGTCGCGGCCGTCGGGACGACACAGTGGGGCGAGCGCGGATCGCGTCGGCACAGCTCGACTCGACACAGATCCCGTCGGCACAGATCGGGTCGGCGCGTAGGCGTCCTGAATCGTCATGATTCTCCTTGCACGAGCCCGACCCGCGAGGCAAAGGTTCGTTTGCGGTACCCAAACCTACTTGAAGACTGTTTTACCACCCCTAAAGTAGACGCGGGTCGTCTTTCGGCGCAAGCCGAAAACCGGACATTTCGTAACGAACGGGTGTCGTTACGAAATGCCCGGTGTCGGGGCGACCCTGATCAGAGGTCGGCTATCGCCTCGAGCGGTTTGGTGCGCGCGGCCCGAACGGCAGGCCACAGAGCGGCCAGCACCCCGACCACCGCGGACCCGAGAAGCATCGCGACGACCTGCCCCCAGGGCACCGTCATGACACCCAGGCCCTCGTCGCGCAGGGTCTGGACGAAGCCCCAACCGAACGCGATGCCGAGGGCGACGCCGACGATGGCACCGAACAGTGCGATGAGCAGCGACTCGAGGTAGATGATGCGGCGCACCTGCGGTCGTTGCATTCCGATCGCCCTGAGCATGCCGATCTCGCGTCGGCGTTCGACGACCGACAGGGCGAGGGTGTTGACGATGCCCAGTACCGCAATGACCACGGCCAGGGCGAGCAGTCCGTACAGCACCGCGAGCA
Source organism: Rhodococcus sp. 1R11 (assembly GCF_004563845.1). NCBI lineage: Bacteria > Bacillati > Actinomycetota > Actinomycetes > Mycobacteriales > Nocardiaceae > Rhodococcus > Rhodococcus sp. 1R11. Next base: position 45,116 of record NZ_SPNG01000019.1, read on the forward strand.
GAGTGTCGATCTGCTGACCTTGGCTGCCCTTGAACTCTTCGACGTCCTGAACCTGCACCACCACGGACGGTTTGGTCGCGGCCTCGAGGTCGGTGCGCAACGTACCGAGGTCGGTTCCGGGCGCGGCTTTGACGAGGACGAACAAATCCGATCGAGTGATGGACGGCGTCACCTTCTCGTAGATGTCGCCCGAGACGATCCAACTGCCGATCAGTGGGTTGTCGGTGAACACACCGGTGACGGTGACGGGAACCGAAGCTCCGTCGACGGAGTCGAACACGACCTGGGTGCCGATGTCCCAGCCCTTGGTGGACGCTTCGGTCTCGGACACCGAGAAGCCGTTGCTCTCGAGGTCTGCGGTGCCCCGAACCATGGACAGGTCGAGCAGTCCTTCCGGGGAGCCGTCGATGGCAGCGCCGAATTCCTCCTCGCCGGCGATCGTGACGAATACCGGGTGCAGCACAGCGGTTCGTTCCACTCCGTCGACCTGTTGTGCGGCTGCCGTGGCTCCGGCCGGGACACCGATCGACTGTGGACCGGACAGGATGTAGTCGGCTTCGACGCCGGTGTCGACGAGCGAATCGACACTTGCCTTCGCCGTGGACCCGAGTACCCCGATGACGGTGACGAGCATGAGGCCGAGCATCAACGCGAATGCGGTGGCTGCCGTGCGGCGCGGATTGCGCACCGAGTTGGTTCTGGCCAAGCGACCGATGGCACCGAACGGCCGGGTGAGGACGGCCCCGAGCGCTCCCACGACGGGCCGAGACAACGACGGTGCGGCCAGGGCCGTGGCCACGATCGCCGCCACTGCGCCGACGCCGACGGTCGCAGCGGCAGCGCCGCCGGTCGACTGAGCGCCGATGACTATTGCTGCCGCTCCGGCGATGCCCAGTCCGACGCCGACGAACGTGCGAGTTCGCAGGGTGTCGCCGGCGGACGCGAACTCCTCGCGCATTGCCGCCACCGGTGGAATCTTGGCTGCTCGCCGCGCCGGTGCGTAGGCGCTGAGGACGGTGACGACGATGCCCACCGCGAAGGCGACGACGACGGTGCGTGGTTCGAGGGCGAGGGGGCCCGACGGCAGCCCCAGGTCGAAGGCATTGAGCAGAGCGCGCAATCCGTACGCCAGTCCCACGCCGCCGGCGAAGCCCAGCACACTTCCGATGACGCCGACGACGATCGCTTCGAGTACGACCGACCGACTGACCTGCCCGCGGCTGGCTCCGATGGCGCGCAGCAGTGCCAGTTCGCGTACCCGCTGAGCGACGATCATCGAGAACGTGTTGTAGATGATGAACGTGCCGACGAGCAGTGCAATGGCGCCGAACGCGAGCAGGAAGTACGTGATGAACGACAGTGCCGACTCGACCTCGGCCTTGGTTTCGGCCTGGACGTCGGCAGCGGTCTGCACCTTCAGATCCGGAAACGCGGCGGCGATCTCGTCCCTGAGGTCGCTCTGCGTCTTACCCTGCGCGGCGAGATCGTTGCCCGCGACGTCGATGTACTGCACGTGCGCACCGTCGGTGAACAACTCGTTCGCCTGACTCTGCACAAACTGAATCCCGATGAATCCACCGGATTCCGTTGCAGTGGAATAGATTCCGGAGACAGTGATGTCGGTGATCCCCTTGGAGGGCACGAGTACCTGGGTCGCGTCGCCCACCTTCAGGCCCGCTCGATCGGCGCCACCTGCGTTGATCGCGACCTGGCCGGGCGCGGTGGGGGCGGAGCCGGAAACGAATGTCGCCGGATCACCGAGCCGCTGCTCGTCCGGCAGGTAGGACTCGCCGATCGTCGGTGCTCCGCCGGATTGCACTGCAGCACCGTCTTTACCCAGCAGAACGAGTTGTCCTCCCACATACGGGGAGACGGCACGCACGCCGGGAAGCGCGGAGATGGCGGCGATGTCCTCGCTGGGTACTCCGCTCGATCGCGAGTCCTCGGGGGCGACTCGAACATCGGCTCCCTGTGCGGTGTCGGCGAACAGTGACGAGAACGTGCGCTGCAGCGTGTCGGTGAAGACGAACGAGCCTGCGACGAAAGCAGTTCCGAGTACGACGGAGAGAACCGTCAGTGCCAGCCGAACCTTGTGGGCGGCAAGGTTTCGCAGCGACACCTTACGCATGGGGTTGCCCGACGCGGCCCGCGTCGGGGCCTTGTCGGGATTCGATTTCTTGGCGACCGAGTGCGACATCAGCGGACCGTTTCCAGCTTCTTCATGCGCTCGAGGACGGCGTCGGCGGTGGGCGACACCAGTTGATCGATGACGGCTCCGTCGGCCAGGAACACGACGCGGTCGGCGTAGCTGGCCGCTCGTGGGTCGTGGGTGACGATCACGACGGTCTGGTCGAATTCGTCTGCGGCCGTGCGCAGAATCGACAGCACCTCACCGGACGAACGAGAGTCCAGGTTGCCCGTCGGCTCGTCGCCGAACACGATGTCGGGTCGACCGGCCAGTGCGCGAGCGCACGCCACGCGCTGTTGCTGCCCACCCGAGAGTTCGCTCGGGCGATGGTCGAGGCGATCGCGCAGGCCCAGTCGGTCGACGACGGTGTCGAGCCACTGCTTGTCCGGAGTGCGTCCGGCGATGTCGAGTGGCAGAGTGATGTTCTCGAGTGCGGTCAGGGTGGGCACCAGATTGAAGGCCTGGAACACGAAACCGATTCGGTCCCTTCGTAACCCGGTCATCTCCTTGTCTGACAACGCCGTCAGCTCGGTGTCGCCGATCGTGACCGTGCCCGAGGACGCCGTGTCCAGCCCGGCCAGGCAATGCATCAGCGTGGATTTGCCCGAGCCGGACGGGCCCATGATGGCGGTGAATTCTCCGCGGGCGAACTCGACGGTCACCCCGGACAGTGCGTGCACCTGGGTGTCGCCGGAACCGTAGACCTTCGATACGTCGACCGCACGTGCGGCAATGTCGCTCATGGGTGCCAGTGTTTCAGTGTTCGGGCCCGGTCGCTATCAGGGGAGACCCTGAACTGGACCCCTATGATGGGCGTCATGCGCATCGGAGCACATGTCCGCGACAGCAGCGACCCTCTGGGCACGGCCGAGACGCTCGGCGTCGACCTGGTTCAGATGTTTCTGACGGATCCGCAGAAGTGGAACAAGCTCACCCCGCACCCCCAAGGTGAGGCTCTGTTGGCCGGCGACGTCGATGTGGTGGTGCACTCGTCCTATGTTCTGAACGTGGCGAGCCTGAACAATCGCATTCGAATCCCGTCCCGCAAGGCGGTCGTCGAACAGGCCGCAGCAGCTGCCGAGATCGGGGCCATCGGTTTGGTGGTGCACGGCGGTCACGTCCGAGAGGGCGAGGACACCGCGAAGGGAATCGACAACTGGCGCAAGCTGTTCGAGCGTCAGGCCGAGCAGGGTGGTTTCGGCGTACCGATCTTCGTCGAGAACACTGCCGGCGGTGACTCGGCGATGGCGAGGCGCTTCGACGACATCGCGCGGTTGTGGGACGCGATCGGGGAGTTCGGTGCCGGTTTCTGTCTCGACACCTGCCATGCGTGGGCCGGCGGCGAAGACCTGATCGACGTGGTCGATCGCATCAAGGCCATCACCGGACGCATCGACCTGGTGCATCTGAACAATTCACGCGACGAGTTCGACTCTGCCCGCGACCGGCACGCGAACCTGGGCACCGGAACCATCGACGCAGACATTCTGACGGCCGTCGCGCTCGCGGCCGATGCACCGGTGATCCTCGAAACTCCGGCCGAGGGAATCGACGACGACGTGCGGCTGCTCAAAAGCCTGTAGCGGATCCGGCGGTCAGGAGGAAGCGGTCGTCAGCTCGGTGGTCGCCGCGGCCCACAGTCGGACCAGTTCGTCCATGCCCTCGATGCCGGCGGACCAGGTGACTCGGGCCGACACCGGACCGGATCCGGTCACGTCGATCGCGATGTCGATGGCGTACTCGTCATGGTTGGCGTCGGCTTCGGGTGCGCCACGGCGGAACAGAATCTGCGCTCCCGGGCGGCAGGCCAGCGCCGGGTAGTTGCGGGTCAGCGGGTAGTCGCGGCCACCGTGAGGTGCCGAGTCCAGCCGTCTGCAGACGTCGTCGACGAGGTACGCGCCGCGAGCGGGTTCGGTGAGGGCGTCGACCGGAACGGCGGGGAGCCGGACGGGATGGACGAATCCGGTGTCGTCGACGTCGATATCGACCAGGACGCCCGACGACGAGCCGCGGCGGTTGTCTCGTTGCCACGTGGACACCGCAGATCCGAGGGCGGCGAGCAGTCGAGCGTCGAGCCGATGCGTGTTCGCGGGAACGGGCAGCGTGACCGTGGTGCGATCACGGAGCGGGGACGGCGTGACCTGCAGCGGACGCTCGGCCGGGGTCAGGACAGCGACCCAGTAAGGAACCTGTTCGGCGACCTCCGTGCAGAAGGTACGTCCGAGCTGAGCTGGGCTGATCGTCTCGCGATGGGCGAGTTTCAGCGGTGCGAACACGGTCACGCCGAGGAACCCCACTTCCGGTGAAGATTGTCCTAGCCTTACCTAATTCCCTCAGGCTAGCTCGAGCCCGACTCGGGTGCCAGGACGCCCCCGTCGGTTCCCGGCTGCACCGCCCGGCGCAACGTGGGAACCCCAGGTGAGGTCGGTAGCGTTCCCGTCTCCAGGTCCTCGAGCAGATCCTCGGACCAGCCGAGCAGACCCGTCACATCGATCCGGTGTGGGGACTCGACCTCGTAACCGATCAGGCGGTCGTGTCCTTGGCGGAGCAGCGAACCGGCACCTACGCGGTTTCCTCGCATCAGGTGCGTCAATCCGACGGCCAGTTGCGCGAGGCCCTGCCACAGCTCGCGTTCGTCCGGGACGCAGCTCTTCCACGTGCCCTCGAGTACCTCGTGGGCGTGAAACGGCATGCGTGCGTCCAGGAATCGTTGCGCTTCGGTGAGCGCCGCGTCAGGCGGAAGACGTAGGTCGTCGGGAACCCGGGGTGTTCCGGTACCGCCGCGTGCGAGGGGGCGACCGAGGCCGTCGCGCGGCCGGGCGTTGAGGGGCTTGCCCTGCGGGTCGCGTTCGCGTTCGGCCATGGCGGTCACCCTAGTGGGGTGACCGCCATGGCCCATACGATGACGCGGGTGGGGTCATCGACGTGCGGACAGGACGGTGACCGACCCGAGCGCGATCAGCGCTGCCGCCGAGGTGGCGACCATCGTCGTCGAGACGGCGATCGCGTCGTTGCCCAGTGCACCGACGATGGGTGCGACGATCGCCCCGAGTCCGAACTGCGCGGCACCGAGTAGTGCAGCTGCGCCGCCTGCCGCTTCACCGTGGCGGGACAGCGCCAGCGCGGGTGCGTTGGGCATGACGAACCCGACGGCCCCGAGTACGAACCACAGCGGGACGACGAAACCTGCCATCCCGCCGACCCCGGTGACCGCCAGGATCACCATGACTGCGCCGGCGACGACGCCGAAGGACAGCGCCGACAGGACGATCTGCACCGGCGCGAAGCGTCCCAGCAGCATGACGTTGAGCTGAGATGCACCGATCAGAGAGATCGCACCTGCCGCGAAGACGATGGCGAATTGCTGCTCGTCGAGGCCGAACTCCTCCTGGAGGACGAACGACGAGCCGGCGACGTACGCGAAGAGCGCCGACATGGCCAGGGCAGCGACCAAAACGAGGACGACGAACTGCGTGTCACGCAACAGTGATCGGTAGGTCCGCAGCACGGGCATGACACCACTGGCCCGACGACGCTCGGGCGGCAGGGACTCGCGTAGCGACACGATTGCCAGCGTCATCAACGCAACGCCGATGATAGCCAACGCGGCGAACACCAGCCGCCACGAGCCGACCAGAAGAACCGCACCGCCGAGCGACGGTGCCAGCACCGGAGCGACGCCCATGACGAGCATCAGGCGTGACAGGACGGTTGCAGCGGCGCGCCCGCTGAACAGATCTCGGACGATGGCCATGGCGACCACCGCAGCAGCAGCGGCACCGAGACCCTGAATCACGCGCAGGCCGCCGAGTACGGCGATGTTGGGTGCGACGATGCAGGCGAGCGAGGCCAGGATGTGCACTCCGGTGCCCACGATGAGAGGCAGACGTCGACCGACGATGTCGGACAGCGGTCCGATGACCAGCTGGCCCAGTGCGAGGCCGACCAACGTACCCGCGAGAGTGAGCTGCACTGCCGACGACGGGGTGTTCAGATCCTCGGCGATGGCAGGAAGCGCCGGCAGGTACATGTCGATGGTCAAGGGACCGAGGGCGATGAGCGCGCCGAGTACGAGGATCACCCGGAGGCGCTCGCGTGACGTCGGCTCGGTTGTGGGAGCCGACGTGCTGCTCTCGCGCGTGTCGGTTACCTGCGCGCTGGTTACGGACGTGTTCGATGCTGGGGCCACCCGAAAGTCAGCAGCGCAGGGGTTGATTCTGTTCCCGTTACCGATGACAACTTTCGTGTTCTATGCCACGGCGTCGGACAGTCCGGTGAGCGTGTCCACCTCGTGGCTGGTCAGACGCAGTGTCGGCGCGTCGAGCAGAGCCGGTACCTGAGCGAGCGAGCTCGCGCTCGCGATCGGTGCGGTGATGCCCGGTCGAGCGAGCAACCAGGCGAGAGCCACACTCGACAGCTCGGCCGAGCGGGAGTCGGCGATCTCCTGCAGACCCTGCACCACAGCCAGGCCCGCGTCGGAGAAGTAGCCCGTCGTCAGTCGCTCGCGCTGAGTACCGGCCAGATCCTCCCGGGTGCGGTACTTACCCGTCAGGAAGCCGGCGGCGAGGGAGAAGTACGGAAACACGCCGAGGCCGTTGTCGACGGCGAGGGCTTGCAGTTCACCCTCGTAGTCGCGACGGGCAACGAGGTTGTAGTGCGGTTGCAGTGCGATCGGTGCCGCGAAACCGTTGTCCTTCGCCAGGCCCAGCCACTCGCGGACCCGAGCGGGGGAGTAGTTCGAGATGGCGACGTGCCGAACTTTTCCTGCTCGGACCAGGTCGTCGAACGCGGCCAGGGACTCGACCAACGGGGTCTTGTCGTCGTCGTAGTGCGCGTAGTAGACGTCGATGTGATCGGTCTGCAGCCTGGCCAGGGATGCATCGGCTGCGGCCCGAATGTTGTCGGGTGCCAGACCGCGGAACTCGGGATGCTGGCTCACCTTGGTCGCGAGCACGACGTCGTCACGGTTGCCGCGGGCCGTCATCCACTTGCCGATGATCGTCTCGGATTCGCCGCCGGAGTTGCCGTCGGCGAACGCCGAGTACGAGTCGGCCGTGTCGACGAAGTTGCCACCTCCTGCGGTGAACGCGTCCAGGATGTCGAAGGACGTGTCCTCGTCGCTGGTCCAGCCGAAGGTGTTCCCGCCGAGGGCAAGCGGAAAGATGTCCAGATCGGACGTGCCGATAGCAACCACGAACTACTCCTTAGGTCGGCGAACAACTCGACTGTACGAGTAGGCGGGGATCAGTGCCAGGTGTGGTCCACGAGCGCGGTCCGTGGCCCGAACTTCGGCTTGGTCGCCTTACCGCTGAGATACAGCAACCGAATCGCGCGATGACGATGCGGTGCCAGGGGCTGCAGATACTCGACCATCTCCGCGTCGTCGATCGGTCTACCCAACAGCGACCACCCCACCACTGCCGCCAGGTGGTAATCGCCCACCGACAACGCGTCGGGATCCCCCAGGGCGCGTTGCGCGGTCTCGGCCGCGGTCCAGATGCCGACGCCCGGGATCGCGCGCAGCCTGCGTTGCGCATCCTCGGGTGTCATCGTCGACGCCTCCTCCAGGCGTCCGGCTGAACGCGCGGCGCGGACGATGGTCTTCGACCGGGCCGGGTCGACGTTGGCGCGGTGGTAGTCCCAGGACGGGATGCGCCGCCACACGTCGGCGGTGGGGAACACGAACATCGTCTTCGGGGTCGGGCCCGGTGCGGGGTCGCCGAACTTGCTCACCAGGTATCGCCACGAGCCGAACGCCGAAATGCCGTGTACGCGTTGCTCGATGATCGCCGGTATCAGGGCCTCGAGCACCAGCCCGGTACGGCCGAGGCGCAGGTGCGGAAGTTGTCTGTGTGCCTCGCGCAGAATCGGATGCTCGGGAGCGAAACTCGAGGCGTCGTCGTCCCGGCCGAGCAGAGCCGGGGCAGCGTCGAGCAGTTCGTCGGCACCGGGTCCCCAAGCTCGCACCATGACGCTGCTCGGTGAGGCCTGCACCGATCGGTACGTGACCGGGCCGGAGTTCATGCGCGACGTCCACCACACGGCACCGTCCGGCGTGGACTCGTAGGTGGGGTCGCCGCGGCCCCGACGCAGCGGTGACAGGGACATTCGGATGTCGACGCGCTGCTCGAAGTCGACGAGGCGGGTGACGCCGTGATCGGTAGGGCCGGAGGAGGCGTTCTCGGTCATCGTTCGGGTCACCTCCGTCGCAGTCGTGGCCGGCCGGTTCGAGTGTGTCCCTGCCAGGGCCATATTCAACACCCTTGCGCAGACACGGGTGAAAATATATTGGACGAATGGCCAAATCACCGGATCGCGACGCTGTGCTGCGTGAGGGCCGCAGGTGTTTGTCCGCATCGCCGGAGAATCGGCGGATCCTGGTGATCTCGGGTGCACGAGGCATCGGCAAGTCCACGGTTGCCAACACCATCGCGGACGAGGCCACAGCGCTGGGTTTCCGGGTGGTGGATCTGCCGTGCCTCCCGTACTCACCCGCGGCCGCGCTCGATCAGGGGCTGCTCGACGACGGGCTGCTGGGTGATCTGGTGGCGGGCGACGTAGATGTGACGCCGACACTGCTGGTGATCGACGACCTGCATCTGCTGCCCGCGTGCTCGCGTGACCGACTCGCTCGTGCGGTTAAGGCGGCGGTACGTACCCCGCATGTCCGGTGTATCGCCACGACCGTCGACACCGTCCCGCCGCCGTTGTGGCGGGAGTTCGCCTTCCACCGTGTGCGACCGCTGCCCGACGCCGCAGTGCGCGTTCTGTTGAGCGGCACCGAAACCACTGTGTCGCAACAGCAATCGATCATCGAGCTGTCGCAGGGAAACCCTCTCGTTGCGACCGAACTCGCTCGCGCTGCGCCGATCTGGAGCTGGGAACCATCGGTCGGCGGTGCGATGCTCGGGCGCGCCCACCTCACCGACACACTTGCCGACATCGGCGCGTTCGAGGTCGCCGGGCTCGACGAGGAGGCCAGGCGCGGAATTCTCGACGATGCAGTGCGACACAGCGTCTTTCGAGAGCACGGTGGCGACTCCGCGGCCGTCCACCCATATGGCGACACTGTCGCACAACTGTGGATTCTTGCCTCGTCGACCGCCGAGGAGCGCACCGCCGTTCACCTCGAATCCGCTGCCGACGGTCGGCTGACCCGCGACGAGCGTCTCGTGCATCGAGCACTCGCCGCCCGAGCGCCCGACGCGCACCTCGTCGCTGCGCTCGACGAGCGGGCGCACGACCTGGCGTCGATGCAGCGCTACCGCCGGGCGGTGGCGCTGCTCGGCCGTGCAGCAGCGCTCGAATCCGATCGTGGACGCGCGTGGGCCCTCGAGGTGCGGGCGGCGTCCACGGCGGCATTCGCCGGCTGCGTCGAACTCGCAGAATCGATCCTGGGCCGGATCCGGCCGGGACAGCCCGATACGGCCGCGCCCGAGACCGTTCCGGCCCGGGCCTTTGTCGCCGTGGCTCAGGGAGCTGACCCCCGTGCTGCGTTCGGCGTCGTCGTGCAGGCTCTGGATCGATTGCCCGATGCGGTCGCCCCGGACGTCGTCGACCAGCTGATCGGATCGGTTCTGGCGTACAGCGCGATGACCGGTGACAGCGAGCTCGTCGCGCAGGCCCTGCAATGGGCGGTCAAGCACGAACAGCACCTCGATCCGGTCAACGTTCTCCTCTCGCGGTCTCTCGGCGTCTCGGGCTCGAGAGTGCACGGACGGGCGCTCGACAGCCCGGCGCTGCTGGACGCGGCACGAGCCTCGCTGCGCACCGGAGACCCGTGGAAACCGGTACTGCTGCAGCTGGCGTTGCCCACCCTGCTGTGGGATCCGAACGACAGTTCTCGGCTGTCGGACGTGGTGGACCATGTCGCGGCTGGGTTTCCGGCCGCCGTGTCTCTGGCCCGGCTGCGGCACCTCGCCACACTCGCCGCTCGCGGACAGTTCGCTGCGTTCGCCGAGGCCGTCTCCTCGGGACTGCCGGAGGGCCTCTTCGCCGCGCAGGAGTGCCTGCTGAAATCCTCGGTGGCAGCTGTCACTGGCGACGAGAAAAGCTGTACCACAACCGAATCGGTGGCGCGGGGCCGTTTCGATGTCGCCTACCAGCGGATTCGCCGCGGCGATCTCTCGGCGGAGCGCTGTTCGATCGGTCCGTACGGACCACTCGAGATACTGGACTACGTCGAATCCTGTGTACGACTGCGACGGTCGGATGAGGCGCGCACGTATCTCGACCGACTGCACCGAACCCGGCCCGATTTCTGGGGAGCCCGCCACAGTGCGCTCCTGACTGCAGCCGAAGCGATGCTGGCGAAGGCCGGAGCCGAGGCGCTCTTCGAGGCGAGCCTGCATGAACTACGCACCGCTGGATGGTGTTTCGATGCGCCGCGGGTTGCGCTGGTCTACGGCGAGTGGCTGCGCCGCCACCACCGGGTGATCGAAAGCCGCGGTCGGTTGAGGTACGCCGCAGATCTGTTCGCAGAGTTGGGCGCGCACACGTGGTTGCGCCGAGCCGAGGACGAACTACGGGCTGCAGGAGCCGGCCCTCACCTGCGTGAGGGCGATACGGGCTCGGGGTTGACCGGGCAGGAACTGCGCATCGCGTCGCTCGCTGCCGCCGGTCTGACCAACAAGGAGATCGGCGAGCAGCTGTATCTTTCGGCTCGTACCGTCGGCGGTCATCTGTATCGAGAGTTTCCGAAGTTGCAGATCACCACGCGGTCCGCGCTGCGGGATGCCCTCCTTCGTTACGAGGGCGGGGGACGGTGAGTGCACATCCACTCCCCGTCTCTGGTTCGATCTTCATGTCGAGGGCGCAGGACGCACCGCGCTCGTGGAACAGGAGATCACCGTGACCCGATCGGACGAACAGTCGTCGCCCCGCACGCCGGTGTCGAGTGCGACGGCATTCGTCGGAGTTGCCTTCGCGTTCGTGGTGGCGATGATGGGCACCACCATGCCGACGCCGATCTATGCGCTCTACGAGGTCGAGTTCCACTTCTCCGTCTTCGTCGTCACCCTCGTGTTCGCGGCGTATGCAGTCGGGGTGCTCGCAGCTCTGTTGGCGTTCGGCCGCTGGTCCGACTCGTTGGGGCGACGCCCGATGCTGTTGGGAGCCATAGTATTCGGCTTGATCAGCGCCGTGGTGTTCGTCACTGCCGGCTCGCTGACAGCCCTGGTGATCGGCCGCGTGTTGTCGGGAATCTCTGCCGGCATCTTCGTCGGTACCGCGACGGTGACGTTGATCGAGTTGGTGCCGGACCGATGGCGTAGCCGCGCGTCCGCGATCGCCACTGCAGCGAACATCGGGGGACTCGGCCTCGGACCGTTGGTGGCCGGAGTGCTCGTGGAATATCTGCCGCATCCGCTGCGCCTGACGTTCGTCGTCGACATCGTGCTGCTCGTGGCCGCAGCAGTGGCGGTGTTCCTCGCGCCCGAGACGGTGCGTATCGAAGCCGGAGCCCGTCCGCGCATGCAGCGGCTGTCCGTTCCACCGGAGGTGCGTGGCACCTTCGTGCGCGCCTCGATCGGAGGATTCGCCGGCTTCGCCGTACTGGGCCTGTTCACTGCTGTCTCGCCGGGCTTCATCGGCGGTGTGTTGGGAGTCGACAATCACGCCGTGACGGGGGCCGTGGTGTTCACGGTCTTCGCTGCGTCGGCGACAGCGCAGATATCTCTGCGCGCAGCCGATTCCGCGTCGGCCCAGCGATGGGGATGCGCGCTGCTGCTGCTCGGTCTGGTGTTCCTGGCCGCGTCGCTGCTGCTGACCTCGTTGGCCGTGCTGGTGGTAGCCGCACTGCTCTGCGGGGTCGGTCAGGGTGTGACGTTCAGCAACGGCATGTCCACGATCGGTGCGAAGCTGCCTCCGCACCGTCGGGCGGAGGTGACCTCGACGTTCTTCGTGGTGCTCTACATCGCGATCTCGGTACCGGCGATCGGGGCCGGAGCCGTGGCGACCGGGTGGGGACTGGTATCGGCAGGAGTGGTGTTTGCCGTCGTGATCGCGGTGCTCGCGGCAGTTGCGTTCGTGCTGTCGACCATCGAGGTGCGCAAGTCTCGGGTTGCGGTGTCCTGAGACGGTCGACAGTGGGCCGGCCGGATTCGCACTCGATTCGGCAGGGTGGGTGGGGGATGATGGTTGTGGACAGGAGGTTCTGACAATGGCCGAACGCTCGTTGCTCGCGGACTTCCTTCGGGTGCGCCGTGAATCGCTGCAACCCGAGCAGGTGGGTCTGGTACGCGAGGGCAACCGCCGGGTGCGGGGCCTTCGACGCGAAGAGATTGCCCGGCTCGCCGATATCAGCCCCGACTACTACCTGAGGCTGGAGCAGGGGCGCAATCATTTACCCTCCGAACAGGTTCTGGCTGCGCTGAGCCGCGCTCTGCGTCTGGACGAGGACGAGCGGGCGTACTTTCACCGGGTGGCGCGCGTACAGTCCGGCGCGGCCGCGGTCGAAGCGCTTCCGCCGCGGGTGACCGAGGCATCGGCCCGGGTGTTGGAGCAATGGGTCCACACGCCGGCGTACATCACCGACCGCCATCACGATCTGCTTGCGCTCAACGGTCCGGCTGCGCTGATGACGCCGGGCCTGACAGTGGGTACCAACGTGATGCTCGACGTGTTCGCCCACGAGCACAGTGCCGCATCGCCGGAGGACTGGGCCGTTACGGCGCAACGAATGGTGTCGGCGTTGAGATTCCACGCGGCACCGGGTCACCCGCGACTGACGGAGTTGGTGGGCCGATTGTCGGTGGAGAGCCGCGCTTTTCGCAGGATGTGGGCCAAGCACGACGTTCGGCCGTTGTCGTCGAGCATCTCAGTCGTCCCGGTGGAACCGTTCGGTCTGGTCGAATTCCGTTCGCAGACACTGGAGATCGTCGGCGAGGGTGGGCAGTTCATCACCACCTATTTCGCCGATCCCGGTAGTCGGTCGGCATCGGCGATCCGACATCTCGTTGCCGGAGCACCCAGCCGCGATACTCAGTTCGTTGTGCCTCGGTCCGATTCGGACGATCGGACCGCGTCCGCCAGTTGACGCAGTGCTGCCCTCGACTGCGCGGTTCGAGGCCGCAGCACCATCAGTTCGTGGTCCTCGGCGGCAGGCATCAACAGGTAGTCGAGCATCAACGGACCGACGACGGCGTGTTCGATCACCACGGTTCCGGTGTTCCTCGCGCTGGTCTCGCCGGCCCACTTCTGTGCGAATGCCGAACTACGAGTGGACAGTTCACCGACGATGCGGCGGAACGAGTCGTCGGGTTCGTGTCGATCCAACGACTCACGAAGCATGGCGACCACCTGATCCGCCGACGAATCCCACCCGGCAGGCGGCTCTGCAGTGGGATCGTCTCGATCGCTGCAGAACCTACCGGCGTCGACGAATGTGAATACGGCGAGATTGACCCCCGCGGCGAAGCTGGGCGACACCGCGCGGGCGAGCATGGTGGAGGATTCGACGGTCAGATGCCGATCCAGCAGTACCGCAGGCGAATACGCCCAGGCTTCGAGCGCCTCCACGTTGTGCATGATTCGACGATAGATCCCGGGGGCTGCCGGTCCGGTAACCCTGCCAGGGCCACCGAGTATCCGGACTCGAGCAACGACCGGGTCTTCGAAGACGGCCGGGGCCGATTCGCTACCGGGAACGACGTGGGTGTCGAAATCGAGTCGAACTCGAGCTTCTCGACTCGGTCGGACAGCAGAACGCCGATGCGCCGCCGGTGGGCCGGACCACGCCGACGTCGTTCGTAGTCCATGGTGATCGCCGCGGGTCGTGTCGATGCAGACACCGGTGGTGCCGCACTCGCGAGTGGGCTCTCCGTACCGATCTGTGGCGACGATTCTGTGGCGGCTGATCAAGTCTCCAGCCTTCCCCGGGGCGAGTCAGCCAGGTTTTGTCGGTGGCCCGAAGTAGGGTCCTGTCCGTGATCATCGTGAGTACGGACGGCTCTTGTCTGCGTAACCCCGGCGGAGCAATCGGGTGGGCGTGGGTCAATCACACGGGTCCGAGCAACTCCGGCGGCGAGCCCTCGGGCACCAACCAGGTAGCCGAGCTTCGCGCCCTGCTCGAGGCAGTGCTGGCCCACCCTGGCCCGGAGCCATTACTGATCGAATCGGACTCGCAGTACGCCATCAAGTGCGCGTCGGAGTGGCTGGCAGGCTGGAAGCGCAAGGGATGGAAGACCGCGGGCGGTACTCCGGTGCGCAACCTCGATCTGGTGCAGAGCATCGAGCGAGCCATCACCGAACGCGAAGGTCCGGTCAGATTCCGGTGGGTTCGCGGCCACGTCGGCAATCACTTCAACGAAGCAGCCGACGCGTTGGCGGGCGAAGCTGCCCGCGCCATCGCAGCAGCGGGAGCCAACGCAGGATCCAAGCCGGCCGTGACCGAACCTGCCGAGGCGGAGTTCGCCAAGGCGGAGCCTGCCGCGCCCGCGCCCCCTCGGGCCCAGCGCCGCAAGAGCGCAGCTCCGCGGTCGTCGGAGCCGGAGATCGCGACGCTGTTCTGACGGTTGTGTTCGGCAGTCAGCCGCGAGGTTTCATGCGGGCGTTCGGAAGTTCGGGCGCATGGAGGCGCGGCCCGGGGTAGCCCTCCACGGTGCCGAACTGACCGTTCTCGGCCTCGTACGCGGCCCGATACTCCACCACGTCCTCGTGGCTGCGGCCGACGAAGTTCCACCACATGACTATCTGTTCACCGAACGGCGGACCGCCCAACAGGAGGAATCGAACCGGTTCCCGGGTGGGATTGTGGAGCTGCATCGACCGGTGCCCGGGTTCGAGGTAGCCGAGTTCGGCTGCGCCCAGATCGGTCTCGTTCAGCGTCACCGATCCTTGATCGACGACAATTCCGTGTTCGTAGGACTCGTCGATCTCGATGCTGACCCGCGCCCCGGCGTCGAGCACGATCTCCGCTCCGAGCAGCGGTGTGTACGTCGACACCGGCGAGGTCTCGCCCAGAAGCGATCCGAGAAACACCCGAGCGGTCAAGCCAGGCCGGGTGATCGAATCGGGAACGTAGTGCTCGAAAGTCGGTGCCACGAAACGAGATACGGCGGGCAGTGCCACCCACAGCTGCATCCCGTGCAGGATGTCGGTGTCCGGTGTCGACACCTCGGAGTGGCTGATCCCCTGCCCGGCCGTCATCAGGTTGAGCTCCCCGGGCCGCACCATCGCATGAGATCCGACGCTGTCGCGATGCTCGATCTCACCGGAGAACAGCCAACTGACCGTCTGCAGGCCGGTGTGCGGGTGCGGTGCGACGTCCATGCGCGAGTGCTCGGGTCCGTAGTGGTCGGCGAAACACCATGCGCCGATGAGGGATCGGTCCTTGTGCGGCAGGGTGCGACGCACCTTCATGGCACGGGGGCCGCCGAGGGGAACCTCTCGTGGGGTGAGGACCTGGATCATGAGTGCTCCCGGATGTCGTTCTGGGCGAGTCTGAGTTTGGTGCAGAGGCTGTCGAGTGTCCTGAGCTCGTCGGTGTTCAACGCATCGCCGACGTAGCGCCGGATGCGGGCGGCGTGTTTGCGTCCGATCGAGGTCTGCAGTTGCGCTCCGGCGTCCGTCAGGCAGATCACGGTTCCGCGTTTGTCCGACGGATCATGTTCTCGGACAACGTAACCCATCGCTTCGAGTCGGTCGCACATCCGGCTCAGCGACGGTTGGCTGAGCAGGATCTCGTCGTTGAGTCGACGTAGCCGGAGTCTGCGGTCCGGGCTGGTGCTCAGGGTGAACAGCACGTCGTACTCGCGCATACCGATCGGATCCCAGATGTCGTCGGCGGCGAACCGGCGCATCAGGGAAACCTGGGAGCGAAACAGTGACTCCCAGGCGTTCACCGCCAACTCCGTCTCAGACGGCACCGGCTGGTTCCTTCGCAGCCGCCGCGGCCTTGTCTGCGAGCATCGAGGCGTGGGTCGGAGGATTCTCCGGAACGACTGAGGGGCGTCGGGCAGCGAATTCCTTGCGCAGTACCGGTACGACGTCCTCGCCCAGGATGTCGAGTTGCTCGAGCACTGTCTTCAGCGGCAGGCCGGCGTGGTCCATCAGGAACAGTTGACGCTGGTAGTCGCCGAAGTAGTCCGCGAATGCGAGCGTCTTCTCGATCACTTGCTGCGGAGATCCGACAGTCAGCGGCGTCTGCTCGGTGAACTCCTCCATGCTCGGTCCGTGGCCGTAGACGGGTGCGTTGTCGAAGTACGGCCGGAATTCGTTCACCGCGTCCTGGCTGTTCTTGCGCATGAACACCTGACCGCCGAGTCCGACGATGGCCTGGTCGGCACGGCCGTGGCCGTAGTGCTCGTAGCGTTCCCGGTAGAGATCGATGAGCTGGATGTAATGCTCCTTCGGCCAGAAGATGTTGTTCGCGAAGAAACCGTCACCGTGATACGCGGCGATCTCTGCGATCTCCGGGCTGCGGATCGACCCGTGCCAGACGAACGGCGCAATGTCGTCGAGCGGGCGCGGTGTCGAGGTGAACCCGTCGAGCGGGGTGCGGAAGTTGCCCTTCCAGCTCACGACGTCCTCGGTCCACAGGCGTCGCAGCAGCTGATAGTTCTCGAGAGCCAACGGAATGCCCTGACGGATGTCCTGTCCGAACCACGGGTAGACCGGACCGGTGTTGCCGCGACCCATGATGAGGTCGATGCGTCCCTCGGACAGATGCTGGAGCATCGCGTAGTCCTCGGCGATCTTCACCGGGTCGTTCGTCGTGATCAGTGTGGTCGACGTCGACAGGATCAACTTCTCGGTGGTGGCCGCGATGTAGCCGAGCATGGTCGTCGGCGACGAGGGTACGAACGGCGGATTGTGATGCTCGCCGGTTGCGAAGACATCCAAGCCGACGTCCTCGGCATGCTTGGCGATGGTGACCATCGATCGAATGCGCTCGTGCTCGGAGGGCGTCGTCCCGGTAGTGGGGTCGGTGGTGACATCTCCGACGGTGAAGATTCCGAACTGCATGGCGTGCTCCTACCCGAACGACAAGTTCATGCGTTTGCATTGACTATGCCGTACAACCGGGGTGCGGTCCGGGTTATTTCCGTGGCGGTCACTGCACGAGCGACGCGGTTCCGGTGAGCAACCGCACGTCGTACGACTCGGCAGGTCCGTGCTGCTCGGTGGTTCCGCCGTGCACGGTGTACAGCACTGCGTAAGAGGTGAACGTGACGTCCTGGCCGTCGTCCGTATCGATATCGACGCGGGGCAGAACGACGAGCAGGTGGGTCCGATTACCGTCGGAGAGGGTCTTGACGACGGTCCGCACCTCGAATCCCAGATCGGATCGGGTGACGTCGGTGGATTCCAGCGTCTCTCCACTGAGGACGAGCTGCGCCGCCCACACTCCTGCGGAGCGATGGGCGTCGACGGTTCCGGTGAGGTCGTCACCGCTGAAGTCGTAGTGGTTCGCTGCTGTGAAAGGCATGGTCACAGGCTATGCCTCGGTCGGTGAAAAAACTTCGAAAGAATTTCCCATCCGCTACCCATCCACCCGGCGACGGGCCCCGAATGGTCAATGAGACACCCGCTACTGCTGTCGCCCCCGACCGCCGTCAGTAGTGGGTGTCTCCCTTTGTTCGGTGGGCGTCGAGAGCTGTTACGCATGTTCGCGTGACCGGGAGCCCAGTTCGCTCAGTCGACTGATCAATCTGTCTGTGTCGAGTCCGGCACATCCGACGGCGAATTCGGTCAGCGGCACCACGCTGTGGAACTCGGTACGCACATCTCGGTCGTACAGGACATCCACCAGATTCGCGAAGCGCTGAGCGGCGAACTCGTCCACGCTTGCCAAGGCCGGAATGTCGGTGATCGTCAGCTGCGGTGCGTTCTGAACCATCCGGAGGTAATCACCCGTCGAGCGGGCAGCGCAACACAGCTCGGCGAACGTCCGACCACCTGAGACGGGCTCCGCAGTCCACGTACCCGAGGCGAACCGTGATCCACTGGTACCGGCGGCGCGGTAGTCCACGGGGCCGTCGACGCAGACCACCTCGAGGCACTTCTTCAGCTTCTCGATCGTCGGGACGAACGTCGGGTGGAACAGCGGATTCGGCAGCAATTCGTCTGGCGCGTAGTTCGAGGTGACGACCAGGACGACGCCTCGGGCGAAGAGTGCGTCGAGCATGCGCGTGATGAGGCGGGCGTCTCCGATGTCGTGGACGTGAAATTCGTCGAAGCACAGTAGTGACGCCGGCGCCGATCCGGTCGACAGGACATCGTCGATGGCTGCGTCGATGGAAAACCCGTGGCGAAAGTACGCCGCGTGGAGGTCGCGGAAGAAGCTGTGGAAGTGCACGCGCTTCTTCGCAGAAGTGTCGGCCGCGGCGAAGTAGCTGTCCAGCAGCCAGGTCTTGCCGCGCCCGACCGGTCCCCACAGGTAGACACCTCTGTCGGCGGGTGTCGACAGCGTGTCTGCCGCTGCGGCCTGGGCGTCGTCGAGCGTGAAGGCAGCGTCGAAGACGTGTCGCGGTGCGGTCGGCCTCATGCCACGAACCGTACGCCCCGCGACTCTACATTTGTAGAGTGCGTGTGTAGGGTCACTGCTGTGGACCGCCGCACCGCCATCGCCGACGCTGCGCTCGGCGTCATCGCACGAGACGGCTTGCGCGTGTTGACGCACCGGTCGATCGATTCGGCGCTGGACTTTCCGGCAGGCTCGACGTCCTACTACTTTCGCACCAAGGCCGATCTGCTCGCCGCCGTGGCTACCCGCCTGATCGAGCTTTCGCGGGCATCGTTTCTGGAGATCGTCGGAACCGAAACCGATCTGGCGACGGTGATCGCTCGCTATCTTCACGCTGCGATCACCCATCGCATGGTCGAGCTCCGGGCCCGCTACGCGCTGATGCTCGACCCTGCGGTCCCGGCCGACATCAGGGCCGACTTGGCCCGTTCGTTCTTCTCGGTCGAACGGGCCAGAGAACTGTTCGACGATCCAGCCCACGGGGACGGCGTGGTCTCGCTGTGCGAGGGACTGATGGCCGACGCGATATTCGGCCTTGGAACCGCGAAAGATGTTGCGGAACTACGACTTCCGATATCGATCTATCTCGCCGGGATTCCGTCTCAGAACGGGTAGCCGACTCCGGTGAGCTTCTCGCTGGCGTCCCACAGCAGGGCCGCGAGTGCGGGATCCTGAGCCATCTTGGTCATGCTCGCCGGGCCCGGCTTGCCGCGGGACTCGAACAGAGATGTGGGACCGCTGTAGGTGCCGCCGCCTGCGACGTCGACTGCATAGAGTGTGGGAAGCGCTCCGGCGCGGGCAGATTGAGAGATGAACTTCAGTCCGATGGGTGCCAGGGCTGCGAGGATCTTGTTGCTGCCCAACCCGTCCGGGCTCGAGTAGAGCTCGGTCGACGAGATGCCGGGATGTGCCGCATTGCTGGTGACCTTCGATCCGGCCTTGTCGATCCGGCGCTGCAGTTCCAGCGCGAACAGGATGTTCGCGAGCTTGGAGTTCGCGTATCCGCGTTGCGCGTTGTAGCCACGCTCGAGCTGGAGGTCGTCGAAGTCGAGCTTGGGGCGCTGACGGTGCGCGACCGAGGCGACGGTCGTAATCTTCGCGTCGGCGGCGAGCTTGGGGAACAGCAATCCGGTCAGCGCGAAATGACCGAGGTGGTTGGTGCCGATCTGGAGCTCGAAACCATCCTTCGTTTCGGTTCGCTTCGCCGGCATCATGACGCCCGCATTGTTGATCAGAATGTCGATCGATTCGGGAGCCGACTCGGCGTACGTGCGGACCGAACCGAGATCGGCCAGGTCGAGGGTGGCCGTGTCGACAGTTCCGTTCGGGGCCTCTGCGCGGATCTTCGCCGCTGCGGCGTCGGCCTTGTCCTGGTTGCGGCAGGCAAGCGTCACGTGATCGCCGCGCTTGGCCAGCTCCAAAGCTGTGTAGTAGCCGATACCGGTATTCGCTCCGGTGATGACAACGCGTTTCTGCTTGGTTTCGGGCACGGCAACAGGCTACCGGTCTGTTTTAGAATGCGCCGGTGAGTACAGCAGAACCCCTTTTTCCGACAGGGATCGGAAACCCCGCGATGCGGGCATTGCGAGCTGCGGGATATACCTGTCTCGACGACCTGGCCGGGGTGCCCGCTGCCGAGCTCGCGTCACTGCACGGAGTCGGACCGAAGGCAGTGAGGATCGTTCAGGAAGCGCTCGAGCGCACCGGCAGGTCACTGAACTGAACGGTCATTTCCAGTGCCCTGGACGGGTCAACGACTCGGGTAACTGTGTCGATCGGTCACCGAGCGCCGCGTTGATCTGGAATTGCGTCGCAAAGATCGTCTTGCGCAGATCCGCTCCGCGGAGATCGGCACCGCGAAGATCCGCGCCGATCAGGTCGGCCCAGCGCAAGTCGGCACCGCGCAGATTCGCCCCGATCAGGTACGTACCCCGCAAGCTCGCACCGCGGAGATCCGCACCGGCCAGCTTGGCTCCGATCATATCGCGACCGCGATAGTTCTTCTTCTTGCCCGACACTTCGGCGCGAACCAGATCGCTTGCATCGAGCAGCACCTCGTTGATCCGCGAGCGCAGTACGGAGACGTCGACCGACAACAGGTTCTCGGGAGTCCCCGACGTCAGAGCGTCCAGCTCCTCGTATTCGCGGGTAAGCCGGCTGTGTAGGGATGCGGTCGATGTCCGGCCACGTGCATCTGCCACGTACCAGAGCAACTCGTGCAGATCCCGCATGATCGGGAACACCGCGAACATCTCCGACGAATTCGACGGCTTCTGCCGCCAGTCCCGCCCCGCGAACGTCGATTGCGACACTTTTTGCCCCGCACCGAAACAGTCGTACACCGTGCATCCGGGAAAGCCCTTCTCCCGAAGCGACGAGTGGATGCCGCAGCGGGAGTCCTGCTGAAGGTTGCGGCACGGTTCCCCGGCGGCCTTGTCGACGGCGAAATCCGACGACTTGGCAAAGGGCAGAGCAACGCAACAGAGTCCGAAGCAGCTGCCGCAATCGGCCAGCAGATTCTCGGGTGGGCTCATGTGCTCACTCTGTCCTTCGGGCAGCCGCAGCGTCAAACGAGAATCGTCACTCCGGACGTCGGAGGAGTGCGACGAGCTTCTTCGGGGCCCGGGTGCAGTAGCTCTCCGTGATCAACTCGCCGAGTTCCGTTCGATCCACCGACTCGTCGAGCAGCATGCCGATGATCTCGGGTCCCCAGCCGGGAGCGAAGAAGCCATCCCGCTTCGACAATGCGTCGCGTTCTGTTCCGCGGGAACGGAATACGAGAACATGCGCCGGGCCGTCGGTCCCCGCCGCTGTCGCGAATGCCGGAGGAGTGCCGTCGACAATGTCGAGGACGTGGGCGAAGGTGCGCCCGCGTACCCGCCATCGGGTACCGACCCACGCCTGCTCCTCGTAGGTCTCGGGCAACGCCAGACACATCTGTCGGACCTCGGGTTCCCAGTTCATTCGACTCCCTGTGCCACATGCCGGGCTACAGTATTTCAGCGCGGGGCAGTTGGGCGCAGGCACTTGGAGGAGGCTCCATCCATGGTGAGACCCGAGTACGACGAGGTCGTGTCCGGTCTGCGCGGGGCCGGCTGTGTGTTCGCAGAAGAAGAAGCCGACATTCTGATCGAATCCGCGTCGGAGCCCGGCGATCTCGTCGCCATGCTCGCTCGCCGTGTCGCCGGGGAACCGCTCGAGCACATCGTCGGCTGGGTGTGGTTCTGTGGTCGACGCGTCGCCGTCGAACCGGGTGTGTTCGTGCCCCGTCGTAGAACCGAATTTCTGGCGAATTGCGCTGCAGCACTCCAGCCGTCGCGACTACTGGACATGTGCTGCGGCTGCGGTGCGGTAGGGCTGTCGGTCGACGGCGTCACCGAACTGCATGCCGCCGATCTCGATGCAGCGGCCGTGGAATGCGCCACGCGCAACTTGGCCGCCGTCGGGGGCACGGTGCACCGCGGCGATCTGTACGACGCCTTGCCGTCGGAGTTGCTCGGATCCTTCGATGCGATCGTCGTCAACGCGCCGTACGTACCGACGGCCCACATCGAGTTGATGCCGCGGGAAGCGCGATTGCACGAGCCGCGCACCGCACTCGACGGCGGCGAAGACGGAGCCCGAATCCACCGTCTCGTGGCCGAGGGGGCACCTCGGTGGTTGACGCCGGGTGGTCACCTGTTGATCGAAAGCAGTGCAGCACTCGCGGATTCGACTCTCCGGGCTGTGCAGGACTGCGGGTTCCGCGCCCGGGTTCGTACGTCGGACGAATTCGACGCCGTGGTCGTGATCGCTTCGCTCTCCGGTACGTGACGAGACGAGTGTCATCCACGGTCGGGTTTCGGCAGGTGCGTTTCGTGGCATGCCCGAACGGATCCCGATAGAAGAAAGAGGCTGTTCGACATGACTACTTTGCTGTTCGCGGTAACCGCCGCCGACCATTGGACCTTGAACGACGGAAGCAAGCATCCCACCGGGTACTGGGCCGAGGAGCTAGTCGAGTCCCATCGCACATTCGTCGACGCCGGGTGGGACATCACCGTGGCGACGCCGGGTGGCAAGGCTCCGGTCGTCGACGAGGGCAGCCTGGCGGTCGACGCGAACGGCGGCGACGAGCAGAAGGTGGCGGATCAGAAGAGCTACTTGGCCTCGATCGAGTCGATCCTGTCCTCGCCCGCGAAGCTGGAAGACCAGAAGGCCTCCGACTTCGACGTCGTGTTCGTCCCCGGTGGCCACGGACCCATGGAGGACCTCGCCGTCTCGACGAGCTTCGGTGCCCTCGTGGTCGACTTCCTCGATGCGAACAAGGTGGTCTCGGCGGTGTGCCACGCACCGGCGGCCCTGCTGCCTGCCGTCCGCACCGACGGCTCCTGGGCATTCGACGGGTACGAGCTCACCGGCTTCACCGACGAGGAAGAGACCCAGGCCGGGCTCGCCGACAAGGCCCCATGGCTCCTCGAGACCCGGCTGCGCGAGAACGGCGCGAAGTTCGAGAACGCCGACGCCTGGTCGCCACATGTGGTCGTCGACCGCAACCTCTACACGGGCCAGAACCCCGCATCGACGCGTCCTCTCGCGGAGAAGCTGGTCAGCGCCCTGAAGTAAGACGCCGTGGATGGTCGGTGTTCTGCCCACGGAGAACACCGACCGCTGCGGGAACATCACTACTCCTTTCGAAGTTGAGCCCCTATAGCTCAATCCTTTGGAGGAGAAGTGACCGAAACCGTTCGTGTCCCCGTACTGTTCCTGACCGACCCGATCGTCCTGCCCGGAATGGTGGTGCCCGTCGAACTCGACGAGGCCGCACGCGCCGCCGTCGACGCAGCGAAGGCGAGCAACGACGGCACGCTGCTCGTCGCTCCCCGACTCGAAGATCGGTACGCCGCCTACGGCGTCCTCGCCACCATCGTGCAGATGGGGCGGCTGGCCGACGGTCGCCCGGCCGCCGTCATCAAGGCCACTCGTCGTGCGCACATCGGCCACGGCGTCAGCGGCCCCGGGGCGGCGCTGTGGGTCGAGGCCGAACCCGTCACCGATGCAACCCCAACCGACGACCTCAAAGCCCTTGCAGCCGAATACAAGCAACTCGTCGTCGCGATGCTGCAGCGCCGCGATGCCTGGCAGGTGATCGATTCGGTCAACAAGCTCACCGACCCCGGCGCGATCGCCGATACCGCGGGTTACGCGTCGTATCTCACCGACGTGCAGAAGCGTGACCTGCTCGAAACTCCAGATGTGGCAGCGCGATTGAACTCGCTCATCGAGTGGACCAAGGCTCACTTGGCCGAGGTCGAGGTGAACGACAAGATCTCCGGCGATGTCCGTGAGGGCATGGAGAAGACGCAGAAGGAGTTCCTCCTGCGCCAGCAGCTCGCCGCTATCCGAAAAGAGCTGGGCGAGGACGAACCCGACGGCGCGGACGACTACCGCGGCCGTGTCGAGGCTGCGGACCTGCCCGAGAAGGTGCGCGAACAGGCTCTCCGTGAAGTGGGCAAGTTGGAGCGGGCCAGTGATCAGAGCCCCGAGTCGGGGTGGATACGCACCTGGCTCGACACCGTGCTGGACCTGCCGTGGAACATCACCACGACCGACAACACCGACATCGATTCGGCGCGAGCCGTTCTCGATGCCGACCACCACGGCCTCGACGACGTGAAGGACCGCATCGTCGAATATCTGGCCGTTCGCGCACGGCGCTCCGAGCGCGGTATGCAGTCCGTCGGCGGACGCGGCTCCGGTGCCGTCATGGTGCTCGCCGGACCTCCCGGTGTGGGAAAGACCTCGTTGGGCGAATCGGTGGCGCGCGCTCTCGGTCGTACCTTCGTCCGTGTCGCACTCGGTGGGGTTCGCGACGAGGCCGAGATCCGCGGCCATCGTCGCACCTACGTCGGCGCACTACCGGGCCGCATCGTGCGGGCGATCGGCGAGGCAGGATCGATGAATCCTGTTGTGCTGCTGGACGAGATCGACAAGGTCGGTTCGGACTACCGTGGTGATCCCAGCGCCGCACTGCTCGAGGTGCTGGACCCGGCGCAGAACCACACGTTCCGCGACCATTACCTCGATCTGGACCTCGACCTGTCCGACGTCGTGTTCCTCGCCACCGCCAACGTGATCGACCAGATTCCCGGCCCGCTGCTCGATCGCATGGAGCTGGTGACCATCGATGGATACACCGAGGACGACAAGGTCGTCATTGCTCGGAACTATCTGCTTCCGCGTCAGATGGACAGGGCGGCAGTCACATCCGACGAGGTGACCGTCACCGACGCCGCACTGCGCAAGATTGCTGCCGACTACACCCGCGAGCCCGGGGTGCGGCAGCTCGAACGCTTGCTGGCCAAGGCCCTACGTAAGGTGGCGACGAAACTAGCAGGCACCACGGACGTGCTCGAGATCGACGAGCCGGATCTGGTGACCTACCTCGGTCGTCCGCGCTTCACCCCCGAGGCGCACGAGCGAACCGAAGTGCCTGGTGTCGCAACGGGTCTGGCAGTGACCGGGCTCGGCGGCGACGTGCTGTTCATCGAGGCGGCCTCCACCGAGGGCGATGCGGGCCTCACGCTCACCGGCCAGCTCGGCGACGTGATGAAGGAGTCGGCGCAGATCGCGCTGTCCTACGTGCGAGCGCACGCAGCACAATTCGGCGTCACTGCCGAATCACTGGATCGCAGTATCCATGTGCACGTTCCCGCCGGGGCAGTGCCCAAGGACGGTCCGTCGGCGGGCGTGACGATGGTGACGGCCCTGGTGTCGATGGCCACCGGGCGTCCGGTGCGGTCGGACGTGGGAATGACCGGAGAGGTGACGCTCAACGGACGTGTGCTGCCGATCGGTGGAGTCAAGCAGAAGCTGTTGGCGGCTCAGCGCGCCGGGCTGAAGACGGTGTTCATTCCGGCACGCAACGAACCCGATCTGGACGACGTTCCTGCGGAGGTCCTGGAGGCGTTGGACGTTCGGCCGATGACCGACGTGGCCGACATCCTGGCGCTCGCGCTGGAACCGGCGGAAGCTGCCGCGGCAGCGTGAGGTGACGCGACCGTTCTCGGGCTCTGCTTGACCTCGAGTTCGGTCGAGGTTCTACGTTGGTGTCATGAGCATGGAGATGACCGCGTGGAACCAGATGTATCGCACGATGAACAGCTCCGGCGCGCAGTCTTCGTTCTCCAAGGAGACTGCGCGTCGGATCCTGTCGTTCGCAGCACCGCATCGACGCGCCCTCGGCGGCTTCCTGGTGCTCAGCGTCGCGCTGGCGGTGCTTGCGGTGGCGACTCCGGTGTTGGCCGGGCGGGTGGTCAACGCGATCGTCGACGGGCGAGAGCTACGCGTGGTGGTGCTGTTGGCTCTGGCCATCGCGGTGATCGCCATCGTGGACGCAGGCTTCGGCCTGATCAACCGGTGGCTCTCGTCGAATATCGGTGAGAGTCTGATTCTGGACCTGCGCACCGCAGTGTTCGACCACGTGCAGCGGATGCCGATCGCTTTCTTCACCCGCACCCGAACCGGTGCTCTGGTCAGTCGCCTCAACAACGACGTCATCGGTGCCCAACGCGCATTCAGCACGACGTTGTCCGGGGTCGTCAGCAACGTGGTGACGCTGGCTCTGACGCTGGTGGTGATGATCGGAATCTCGTGGCAGATCACTCTGCTCGCGCTGATCCTGTTGCCGGTGTTCGTGCTGCCGGCACGTCGCATGGGTCGACGCCTCGCACGTCTGCAACGTGAAGCGGCAGCGCACAATTCGGCGATGAGCACCCAGATGACCGAGCGTTTCTCGGCCCCGGGAGCGACACTGGTCAAACTGTTCGGGCATCCCGACCAGGAATCCGTCGAGTTCGCGGTTCGAGCCGCCCGAGTCCGCGACATCGGGGTTCGGAGCGCGATGGTGCAGACCGTGTTCGTCACGGCGCTCACCCTGGTGTCGGCCCTGGCCCTCGCCGTGGTCTACGGCCTCGGCGGTTTCTATGCACTCAGTGGTCGACTGGACCCGGGTTCGGTTGTCGCACTGTCCCTTCTGTTGACCAGGCTCTACGCGCCGCTGACCGCACTGGCGAGTGCCCGTGTCGAGGTCATGAGCGCGCTGGTCAGTTTCGAGCGAGTCTTCGAGGTACTCGATCTCGTACCTCTGATCGCCGACAAGACCGACGCGACGGTGCTGCCCCCGGGTCCGGTGGCCGTCGAACTCGACGACGTCCGGTTCGCATATCCGTCGGCCGACAAGGTGTCGCTCGCGTCCCTCGAAGAAGTTGCAACGCTGGATACCCGTGGCGGCGAGGAGGTTCTGCACGGTGTGTCGTTCCGGGCCGAACCCGGTCAGATGGTCGCCCTGGTGGGTACCTCGGG
Source organism: Rhodococcus sp. 1R11 (assembly GCF_004563845.1). Lineage (NCBI taxonomy): Bacteria > Bacillati > Actinomycetota > Actinomycetes > Mycobacteriales > Nocardiaceae > Rhodococcus > Rhodococcus sp. 1R11. The sequence goes on from NZ_SPNG01000019.1 coordinate 72,112, forward strand.
TGCGGGCAAGTCCACGATCGCGCAACTGATCGCTCGGTTGTACGACGTCGACAGCGGCGCAGTGCGGCTCGGCGACGTCGACGTGCGGGACCTGACCGCCGAATCCGTACGCAACACAGTGGGAATGGTGACTCAGGACGGTCATCTGTTCCACGAGAGCATTCGCTCGAACCTGTTGCTGCCACGGCCCGACGCCACCGAGGACGAACTGTGGGACGCACTGTCGCGGGCCAGGCTCGCCGATCTCGTGCGTTCCCTTCCCGACGGGCTCGAGACAATTGTCGGCGAGCGCGGCTATCGCCTGTCGGGCGGGGAGCGTCAACGCCTGACAATCGCCCGGCTGCTGATCGCTCAGCCGCGGGTGGTGATTCTCGACGAGGCAACGGCCTCACTGGATTCGACGTCCGAGGCCGCCGTGCAGGCAGCGCTGGCCGAGGCGCTCGAGGGCAAGACATCGGTGGTCATCGCGCACCGGCTCTCGACCATCCGCGCTGCGGACGCCATCCTGGTGATCGAGAACGGACTGGTCATCGAGCGCGGAACACACGACGAGCTCCTCGCAGCGGGCGGCCGCTACGAGGAGCTGCATCGAACACAGTTCGCGCACACTGTGCCTGCGGAGTGACCTAGGAAGGCCGGGAGCGCAGCCTGCGGAGTGACCTAGGCAGGCCAGGAGCGCAGCCTGCGGAGTGACCTAGGAAGGCCGGGAGCGCAGCCTGCGGAGCGACCTATGAAACCGGATCTGGGACCACGGTGGCCGGGTCGTTGTCGGTTGCGGCGGCCAGCATCGGGGTGAATCCGTCGATTGCGTAGTCGAGTGACAGTGGGCTCGAGTAGCCGAGAGCCGACGGTAGGTCGGTGCTGAACGAGCCGATGTAGACGGTGCGGTCCTGCTTCACGACGTCGAGTGCGGCGATCAGCGGGTTTGCCTGCAGTTGTTCGCGGCTCTGTCCGGCGATGACGAGGACGTCGGTGTCGAGTCGGCTGAGGTTTTCGGGGCTGACCGTTTCGCTGGCGTCGGGGATCTCGAAGCCGAGGTCGGTGAAGAACAGTGCTCGGATGTCGTCCTTGCCGAGGACGAAGTAGCTGCCGTCGTCCATGACGAACGCGAGTGTCAGTGCCTTGCCGGCGAACTGAGGGTTGTCGGTCTGGGTGGTCTCGAACTTCTGCTCGAGCTCGGCGGTTCGCTCGTCGGATTCCTGCTTCTTGCCCAGTGCCTCGCCGACCACGGCGAATTCCTGCTGCCACGTGGCCGCTGGGACGTCGTCGTATCCACCGATGTCTGCGATCGTCGGGGCCATCGCCGAAAGTTGGTCGTACTGGCCTTGATCGATGAACGAGTACGGTCCGAGGATCAGATCGGGTGACTGCGCTGCAATCTGCTCGAGGTTCAGGTCGGTGCTGCCGACCTCGGGGATCTCGGTGCCGCCCAATGCTTCCTGGGCCCACGGGCGCTGGCGGTAGTCGTAACTGAGATTTCCACGGGTGGCGACGGGCTTGACTCCGAGCGCCAGCGCGAAGTCCTGCTCGTTGAATCCGATGGTCACGACGCGGGAGGGTGCGGCGTCGATGACCGTCTCACCGAAGTGGTGCTCGATGGTGACGGGAAAGTTGGCACTGTTCTCGGAGTTACCGGAGGCAGTGGATTCGTCGCTGGACGAACAGCCGACCGCCAGTGCCATGACTGCGGCACCGGCGGCGACTACGTGGACGGTCTTCTTCATGGGGACTCCTCGCGCGTGTATTTGCGAGGTTAGCCTAACCGACCCATGTGCTCATCCAGCACGCACCGGGTCGGACAATACGGTCAGCAGTTGGAAACGGCGGGCACTCCGGCGAACCGCTGATCGATCCATTCCAGAGCCTGCGGCAGGCCGAGTACGGCAGCGGTCAGGTGATCGTTGCTGGGTACCTGGACCTCGGTGACGTTGACCCCGGCCCGGCAGTACCGGGCGATCGTGTTGTCGATCGAGCTGACCGGGATGAGCGCATCGGTGGGACTGTGCCACTCGAAGTACGGAGCTTTCGGCACACCGGGGTACATCTCGACGCTGTTCTCGTTGACGGCCGCGATCATCTCCGGGCTGTTCATCAGGTCCAACGTGCCCGCGACCTCCATCGCGCTCTTACCGGCTCCGGCGGCGATGATGTCGTTGGTGCATCCGTTCTGGATCTCGCTTTCGATCTGCTTGCCCAACGGGTTCAACTGGGAGCTGATCGGAATGCGAGTGGGATACTCGCGCTCGAGGCCGAGCGCAGCGGCGAAGGCGAGACCGAACACCGGGTGGGGTGCGAAACCGAGATCGCGAGCCATGCGCTCGAGGTTCATCGGAGCACCGCCCGCGGCGCTGCCGACGATGTTCAGCTCGGGTGCGTAGTCGTTCTGCAACGCTGCTGCCCACGCCGTCGCCATGCCGCCACCGGAGTATCCGGCCAAGGCAACCGGGCTCTGCCGCAGCTGCAGCGGATCGAAACGCTGGGTGGCGCGGATGCTGTCGAGGACGATCTGTCCGCCGAGCTTGGCTGCACCGTAGGCACTGTTGGGGCCGAGGTGATCGGCGATGACAACCGTCCAGCCACGCTGCAGAACGGCGTTCAGCGCGGGTGCCTCGCGGATCGCCAGATTGGGATCGTTGGACCAGAGCGCTTGTGACGGTGCACATTCGAGACCGAGTGCGTTGATGATGTGTTGGTAAGACAGCACCGGCCCGTTGGGGGCTTTCTTGCGGGGGACCAGCACGGTGTTGATCGCCGCGATGGGATTGCCCGCCGAATTCGTGGAGCGGAACTTCAGCTGCCACACGTCGACGTCGAAGAAGCCGGGAGGTGGCGGCATCGGCCGGCTGGAGATCACGTCCCCCGGTGCCATAGCGGCGAGGTCGGCGGGCGGAGCATAGAAACCGTCCGATATCGGCGTCGGAAACAAGGGCGCCGCAGCGGCCTGACCTGGGCCGACAAGCGTCGAACAGAGAACGGCAACCGCCGTTATGCTGACAGCGCCTGCCAATTTGAGAACCCGCATCTGGTAAACCCCTCCATGCCTGAATCGAAACGGCGCGCGTCTCGACGATTCGGCAAGCCCCCGTAGAGCTGGCCCGCAACTCGATATAGCTATTGATCTGTGACTCGTTACGCCCCCCGGGCGACGATGAGCGCAACGGTACGCACCCAGCGATTCTATGGCAACCGAAGAACGGTCTTTCTGCCGGTTTCTGTGACTCGGCCAAATCCGCTGCTGGGCAGTTGGCGTCGGCTACTCGGGAACGACGTCCGCCGGCGTCTTGTCCGGTCGCAATCCGCGCCAGCTCGGGTGGCGAAGATGGCCGGATTCTGTCGCCTCGTAGTACCGCACTTCTCCGACGAGAACCGGTTCCACCCAAACGGCACCGCGCCTGTCGGCCGTCGGAAGCGGCGTGGAGAAAGGACTCTCCGACGTTTCCAGCGGAGCCAGCGCTGCGGCGAGTGAATCGAGCGCGCGATCGTCGAAACCGGTGCCGACGCGACCGACGTAGCGAAGGCCGTCGCCGTCGGGGATTCCCATCAACAGCGAGCCGAATCCGCCGGAACGACGCCCCTGGCCGCGTCGCCAACCGCCGATCACGACTTCTTGCGTGCGCCAGTTCTTGTACTTGATCCAGGTGTGGGCGCGCTTGCCCGGCTGGTAGATCGAATCGGTGCGCTTGGCGACGACTCCCTCCCACCCCCGTTCCCGGCTCTCGGCGATGGCGTCGGCAGCCGAACCCGTCAGCAACGGTGGTACCAGAACCGAGTCGAGGCCGGTGGTGAGCAATTCCAACAATCGTCTCCGGTCGGAGTACTTCTTACGCACCAGGGATGTGCCGTCGAGATGGAGTAGGTCGAAGGCGATGAACCGGATGTCGTCGCGGGCGGCGTTCTGCAGCTTCTCGAAGCTGCTGATGCCGTTGCTGTCGAAGACGACCACTTCACCGTCGATGACGGCGTCGTGATCGGCCAGGTCCTCGGCGAGAGAGCCGATGGCTCCGAACTTCTCGGTGTAGTCGTTTCCACTTCGGGTGCGCAGGGCCATCGAACCGTGAGTCAGTTCGGCGACGATGCGGAAGCCGTCCCATTTTCCCTCGAACGACCACTCGTCCTCGGGTAGCTCGAGTATGTCGCCCGCTGTTGCGAGCATCGGTGAGATGTTCTTCAGGACCGCCTTGTCCGTCGACGAGCTCTCCTGGCTTTTTTTGTGTGCACTGTCCTGTCCGGGTTGGTCCTTCATCAAATGCATGAGCCACTGGTTGCCCTTGGTTCGGATGAGTGCGAACCGTCCGTGTGCTTTGGCTCCGTGCAGAACGACGATGACTTCGTCGTCTCTCCACTTCTCGAGCTCGTAGGTTCCGCTGTCCCAGATCGAGACGTCACCGCCGCCGTACTCGCCCTTGGGGATTCGTCCGGAGAACGTCGCATACTCCAGCGGGTGGTCCTCGGTGTGGACGGCCAGACGGTTCTGGCCGGTCTCGACCGGGATGTTCTTGGGGACGGCCCACGACACCAGGACGCCGTCGTGTTCGAGCCTGAAGTCGTAGTGCAGGCGACGAGCATGGTGTTCCTGAATCACGAACGTATCGTCGTTACCCTGGGGCTCGGCTGTTTTCGGGATGGGCTCCGGAGTTCGATCCGCGCTACGCATGCTGCGGTACTTACCGAGCTTGTCCGTGTCGGAGGTGTCGTGTTCGTCCGCTGCCGGCTTCGGATCGAGATCAGCCAATAGGTCACCGGTGTCGTGGAACCGTTCCAGAACCTCCTCGAATCGAAGTTGTTGCAGCCCCGACGATTCGAGCTCCTCCCAGGTTCGGGGGGCCGCAACGGTGGGTAGGGCACGGCCCCGAAGTGAATACGGCGCAACGGTTGTCTTCTTTCCGTTGTTCTGACTCCAATCGACGAACACTCGACCCGTGCGCTTCGCTTTCGCCATCGTGGCGGTCACTCGACCCGGTGACCGTTCTTCCAGCAGGGTGGCGACGCGCTTGGCGACGGTGGATGCGCCGGACGTCGACAACGGTTTGTCCAGCGGTACGTACAGGTGAATTCCCTTGCTGCCGCTGGTGACCGGGTACGCGGTCATGCCGATGTCTGCAATGAGGTCACGTATTTCGCAGGCCACCTCAGCACATCGGGCGAGATCGACGTCGTCGCCGGGATCGAGGTCGAAGACCATGCGGATGGCGGGTCCGGGTTCGGTGCCGTCGAAACGCCATTGCGGCACGTGCGCTTCGATAGCCGCCTGCTGCCCGAGCCACACCAGATCGGCTGCGGTGGAGAACAACGGGTACGTGACGACCCGGTCGGAGTGCTGTATGGATCGGCGGTCGAGCCAGTCGGGTGCAGATGCGGCGAGATTCTTCTCGAAGAACGAGGATTGTTCGACGCCGTTCGGCCACCGTTTTCGGGTCACTGCGCGTCCTGCGACGTGCGGCAGCATCGCCGGGGCGATGGCAGCGTAGTACTCGATGATGTCGCTCTTGGTGGTGCCGGTTTCGGGGAACAGCACCTTGTCGAGGTTGGTGACGGAGACCTTTCGGCCTTCGATCTCGAGCGTGGCCATCGTCTCAGGTTAGTGGTCGCCGTCTGAACCTGCGAGCAAGTTGTGACAGGCTCGAATGCATGGCAACGATCAGTGTCTCGGTACAGATGCCCGAGAACCCTCAGGGCGCGTGGGACAAGGCTTCCGCGCTCGACCGGTTCGACGAGTGGATGACCATCCACGGTGGTTGGTGCACTCCGCCGCCGAAGAAGGTCGGTAAGGGTACGGAAGTCGAGTCGCTGGTGAAGGTGAAGGGTTTCAAGAACACGATCAGGTGGGAGTTCACCGAGTACGAAGAGCCGAAACTGATCGAGATGTCGGGCCGCGGCAAGGGTGGGGTGAGAATCTCGCTGACCGTCCATGTGCGTGAGGCCGAGGGTGGTTCGGAGCTGACACTCGACGCCAAATTCGGTG